>JAZOLL010000029.1:0-30103 GCA_045653105.1 Eubacteriales bacterium | reverse complement strand
TGAAGTACAAGGCTAAGAAGAACGAGAAGAAGAAGATCGGACACAGACAGCCTTACACTAAGGTACAGATTCTGTCTATCCAGGGCTAATTAGAAAAATGACAAAGATCGTATTTTTCAGAAGTGGCGGAACCTATTACGGCTTTGAGGAGCAGGGGCACGCAGGATACGGTGAGGCAGGGGACGACGTTCTTTGCGCGGCGATATCCGCAATGACGATGCTTGTTATTAACACTATCGAGGTGGCATACGCTTCGGATGTTGATTACACCATTGATGAAGGTGCAACTCGAATCATGGTTCGCTCAAAGGCGGCTCTCCCCGAATTTGAGGAGGATGAGCGTAAGAGATACGCTATCTCAGGATTGTTTTTGTCATACTTTTATCAGCTCAATGATATGGTCGAGGAGTATTACGATTATCTCGAGGTCGAGGTAAAGGACGTCGACTATATCTGATCTATATTCCTAAAGCAGGAATAATTTTGTACAAAAAATTACATTGAATGGAGGAACGCGAAATGTTGAGACTCAGTTTACAGTTCTTTGCTCATAAAAAGGGTGTTGGTTCTACAAAGAACGGACGCGACAGTGAATCCAAGCGTCTTGGTGTAAAGAAGGCAGACGGTCAGTCTGTTGTTGCCGGCAACATCATTCTCAGACAGAGAGGAACCGCTATCCATCCCGGAAACAACGTTGGAATGGGTAAGGATCACACACTCTTTGCTTTGATCGACGGAAACGTTAAGTTTGAGCAGAAGACCAAAGACAAGAAGCAGGTTAGCGTTTACGCTGACTAAGTCACATAAAAGAACGGCATATCCCGTTGGGATATGCCGTTCTTTTTTTTGTGTTTATTTTTTATGATTATGGCAATGGTCTTCAAAAAAACCTTTAAGATTTATCTCAAATATACCCTCGTCGTTCTGCTTGAAGCCGACCGCGCGAAGAAGAGGCGCGTCCTTAACCTCACCGACAAAGCGAGCGTGATGAACTCCGCAGAGATCGATGAAGTTGAGAGTGCCTCTGCCCATAATGAACATAGACTCAAAGTCGTCGATGCCGGGTACGGTCGCGAGGTCGTAGATAAGTCCGCCATCGGCTGTAACTCTGAACTGGCAGATGCCGACAAGCTCGCCGTTAACTGTCGCCTCGTAAGCCAGCGCATCTGGAATAAAGGGCGTGCCGCACTTTTCTGCGGTGCTTTTTTGCTGTTCTTTAGTCTGTATAGGTAATACTTTTAACATTTTATGCCTTCCGTGAATTGTCTTTTTTATTTGTCTTTCGGGGTGTGTTCTCACCCTTTAGGTATTTGACCTGCGAGGAGGTGAGATATCTCCATTTTCCGGGCGGTATGTCTCCAAGAGAGAGATCTCCTATCGCTACTCTGAAAAGTCTCAGTATTTCAAGCCCGACACTCTCGCACATCTTGCGGATCTGTCTGTTTCTGCCCTCGAAAAGAGTCATTCTTAGCACAGAATGATCCGGCTTTACCGATATAAGCTCGGTTTTGACGGGGAGTATCTTGTATCCGTCTATCTCCATCTCGCGGTTTAAGGTTTTGAGTGTTTCCTGCGAGACGGTGCCTTTGATCTTGACGTGATAGATCTTTGGTATCTCGTGTCGCGGATGCGTGAGCTTAAGCGCGAGATCTCCGTCATTCGTGAGGAGTAAAAGCCCCTCCGAGTCCATATCAAGTCTGCCTATGGGATATACTCGCTCGCCAACGTCGGAGACGAGCTCCGCCACTGTGTGGCGACCTCTGTCGTCAGACATTGTGGTAAGATAGCCTCTCGGTTTATTGAGCATAACATAGACCTGCTTTTTGAATTTGGGCATAGCTATCTTTTTGCCCTTGTAAACGACCTCATCAACACCCGGAATTATTCTCATGCCGGGGGTGGCGGGAGAGCCGTTGACGGTGACCTTTCCGTCCTCTATTTCCTTTTCAGCGGCGCGTCTTGACATTACTCCGCAATCCGTGAAATATTTTTGCAGTTTTATAGAATCCATTTAACGTCCTCTCACTTGAACATCTTAAGAAAACAGGTGAAATATTTTGTAAAACAGTCCGCGCCCCTTCGGCTTTTTATGTAAGTCCTCGGCGGCGATGAGCGGGGCTTCTGTGTAAAATTTCTGATCGTAGGAAAAGCAGACCCGACCGAGCTCTGTGGCCTTGAATATCGGCGCAAACTCAACTCTGTGAAATGTTTCCACGCGCAGATCAAGTTCTCCTCGCGCTTTTGGAACTGTCATTCTCAGCTCCTCGGCATTTGTGAGCGTGATACTGTCGCGCACACCGCCCGTCGCCGCAAGAGAATAGGAAAACGCGCCCTTGTCGGCTATCTTCAGGGACTCGAAATTGTCAAATCCAAAGTCAAGCATCGCCATATGATCGTTCCAGTCGTCGGGGGCATTCAGCGTTACCGCGACAAGTGTAAGCGAGTCTCTTGTAGCCGCAGAAACAAGGCACCTGCCGGTCTTTTTTGTAAATCCCGTCTTGACGCCTATCGCTCCGCGATAAAGGCGGAGAAGCTTATTGTGGTTGACCAAAAACCTCTTTTGACATTCGCTGTCTATGGGGAGTGTCTGTTTATAAGTAGAAAAAATGCTTGCGATCTTCTCGTTTTTCAGCGCGTGCGCGCTGATTATTGCCAGATCGTATGCCGTGGTGTAGTGCCCCTCGTCATAAAGCCCGTGCGGATTTGTAAAATGAGTGTTTGATAGTCCCATTTCAGCGGCACGCTGATTCATCATATCCGCAAAGCTCTCAATATCACCCGCAAGCGCTATGGCAATAGCGGTTGCCGCATCGTTTGCGGACTGCAAAAGCAGGGAATAGACAAGCTCACGCAGAGAAAGCACCTCTCCACTTTGCAGATAGATAGAAGATCCCTCGATGCCTATTGCTTCGTTGGGGATCTTTATGAGCATATCAAGATCTGCTCGCTCCGCGGCGACGAGTGCCGTCATTATCTTTGTCGTGCTTGCCATTCCAAGCCTCGCGTCCTTATTCTTCTCAAAGAGCACCGCCATCGAATCGAGGTCGATAAGCACGGCGCTTTGCGCAGAGACAGAGGGCGCAGCTTTTTGGGCGCGCGCCTTTATCGGAACAGTATTAAAAACAAGAAACAAAGACAAAAAAAGAGCGAAAAAGCGTTTCATAAAGCACCTCCCAGCGCACTATGGGCGCAACCAACCAAGGCAGAGCAGTTCTGCCTTGGTCAATTATATGGAAAGAGATGCCATAAAAATTACTTATACAGTTTCTTTAGGCTCTTTTGAGAAGATGTTTTTGATCTTTTCGATTATGTCGGGTGTGCGCTCAACGAAGTCAGCGATCTGGTCAACGGGATCGGGCTTGCCCTTCTGTCCAACGTTGATAAATCCAACGTCACCGTCGGGATCAACCACCAAAAATCCAACGGGAGAAACAGTTACTCCTGTTCCGCCGCCACCGCCGAAGTTAAGAGGTCTCGGACGGTCCTCCTTCTTGGAGTTGTAATCAACACCGCCTGTTGCGATGCCTACGGACACCTTGGAGATCGGAATGATAGTTGTTCCGGTCTGAGTGATGATAGGCTCACCGACGATAGTGTTTGCATCTACGAGAGAACGTACGCTGTCAAGAGACGCTTTGATTATTTCGGGGATCTTGTGTTCGCTTGCCATAATGTTTCCACCTTTCAAAAGTTGATTTATGTTTTATTTTTTGATTTCTTCTTTAGATTTCATGTGGGAGGGCTGCTTTTTGCCGTCCTCCTTGAGCTTTCTCTTTATAAATTTTACGAGTGCCGCAAGTCCTGCGTGGAGTATATGCCATACTCGGATAGAGAGTGAGATCTCAACGTCAAACTCGGGCGAGCTTGAGAGGAAATCTGCTCTGACGTCTATCTCCGCCTTGTCGAGCGATTTAAAGTTCTTAACCGATTCAAGAGCGGGGAGTAGAATATTGAGCGACTGTGATATCGCGCCGTATGCAACCGCGGTAGCCGCCGCGTCCTCCGACGCTACAACTATCTTTACTCGCGTCATCTTTATTTTCAGATGGCCGAAGAATTTTCCGAGAGCAGCGAGCACGATATCGGTTATCAGCTTTATGTCGGAAATTCTTTGGGAGAGGGGCTTTTTCTCTTTGTTCTTTTCTTTTTCCTTTTTTGCGGCTTCCTTTTCCTTTTTGGCAAGAGCTTTTTTCTCCTGCTTTTTTCTGATAGACTCGCGTATCTTTCTCGCTTGTCTCTCACTCATACCGCGTACTTTCTTCTGCTTTTTGGAGGGCAGGATATTTATCTTTACAAAGAGTACGCGGACAGATAAGCGTATATCGTCGGAATAAGCCACGGTAACGGTTGCCTTCAGGGAGACGATAAAGGCAATGATCGCGAATATTATGAGTAGTATTTTAAGAAAGATCAGAGCACTCGCCTCCTTTCAAGAAATAGAAAAATCTGTTTTATTTACGTTATTTATACTTTGCGGATTTTATATTGCTTATTCAGCATCCTCTTCCTCAAGGGATATCTGCTCGCCTGCGACTTCGTCCTCGTCAAAGCCCTCGCTCTCTACCATCGGGAGATCCTCCTTTGGCGGGAGCATTATCTCTGTTGCGGGGAGCTCGGAGAGGGAGGAGAGTCCAAAGACTCTGAGGAATTTTTCTGTTGTGACGTAGAGCATAGGTCTGCCGGGCGCGTCAAGTCGTCCGCACGCCTCTATAAGCGCCTTGTCAATGAGAGAATTGACGGCATAGGAGCTGTCAACACCTCTTACCTGATCTATAAAGGATCTTGTTACGGGTTGATTATAAGCCACAACTGCAAGCACCTCCATAGATGATGCGGAGAGATTTCCTCCGCGCTTTATACCGAGTGCCTCGCGAATGTAGGGGGCGTACTGCTCCTTTGTCGAGAGCTGGCAGGTCTCGGGGAATAGCAAAAGATTTATACCGCGCTTTGAGTTTGCGGAATTATATTCCTCACTCATATGTTCTATTATTGCTTTAGTATCCTTGAGATCAAGTCCGAGAACATCGGCTATCTTCTGGTACTTTACGGGATATCCTGCCGCAAAGAGTATTGCCTCTATAGCGCCTTCTATGTTTTTTATCTGCTGTATGTTTTCTTCCATAGTCGTGTTCTCCTTTAAAATTCGATGCCTGTGAGAAGGTCGGGTTCTTCGTTGGATACGGGTTCAAGCTCATCGTCAAGTGTGACATCGTTATTGAGTATAAACCTCGTTTTTCCATCAAGGAGCGCATTGGCTTCATCTATCTCGTCTGAAACGAGTAGCTTTCTGACCTTTATAAGTTCAAGGATCCCAAGGAATCCCGCGATAAGATCGGGAAGTGAATTTTCGTTTATAAGCAGTTCCTCAAGAGATGCAACACCTTGCTTTTCAAGAGTTTTGATTATCGATACGATCTTCACCTCAATGGGTATGATAGGCTTGCTTATCATAGGCTTGAAGGTCGTGGTAGCCGCCTTTTCAAGCGCGTTGTTGTAGGCGATGATGCGTCTTACCGCCGCGCAGAGGTCTGTGACCTGCTGATCTGCCACGAAAGTCTTGTCCACCGAGATCTCGTCGGTATCCTTGACCATTCTGCCACTGTAGAACGCGTAAAGGGGGGCGAGCTTTTGTGCTGCTTCCTTTGCCTGCTGGTAACGGAGCAGGGCATCCGCGAGCTGTGCTCTCGGGTCCTCTTCGTCCTCGTCCTCGCGGGGCAGGAGCATCTTGCTCTTTATCAGCATAAGCTCGCTTGCCATAAGGATAAACTCGGAAGCTAGGTCCATATTCAGTTCTTCTGCGCCCTCGATATACTCCATATACTGATCGCAGATCAGAGCGATGGGAATATCCGTGATGCTGACCTTGTTTTTATGTATCAAGGTCAGCAGAAGGTCGAGCGGACCCTCAAACTGTTCAAGTTTGTATGTTACAGCTTCCATAAAGTCAAGTTTTCTCCGTTGATTTTAATTAAAGTCCTACTGCGAATAACATAACGTTTGCTATTTTGTTTGAAACGAATGAGATAATGGGATCGAGTACTCCGAAAAGGAGTAAAAACATGATTCCGAGGGAGATATATCTCTCGTATTTCATAAGTCCGAAATACTGTTTTTGGGGGAGAAAGACGTAAAGCATTCTCGAGCCGTCAAGCGGGGGTACGGGGAGCAGGTTGAATACCGCAAGTGTGATATTTAAAGAGACACCTATCGACAAAAATTCTATCAATATATTTGCCAATTCAAAAGTCTTTACCGATACAAAATAGTCCGGCATGAGCATAAAGGATATTTTGATAAGTATTACAAACACAAATGCGAGGAGCAGGTTTGATACAGGTCCTGCCGCCGCGGCAAGAGCCATATCTCTTCTGGGTTTTTTTAGATTTCTTGAGTTTATCGGCACGGGATTTGCCCAACCGAAGCCGCAGAGCAGCATGCAGATAAATCCTATAGGATCAAGATGTTTGAGTGGGTTGAGCGTTATTCTGCCGAGATTTTTTGCGGTGGGGTCACCGAGCTTGTTTGCCGCAATGGCATGCGCAGTCTCGTGAAGTGAGAGTGACAGAAGTATTATGGGAAGACTGAGCAGTAAATGTATTACAAACTCTCTCGGATCTCCGCCATATAAAAGATTACTAAGCATAATTTATAAAACTCCATTTTTAGATCTTAGATAACGTCGTTTGCCGTTATATCGTCATAGGTTTCGCGTCTTACAGCAACCCTCGGCTCGCCGTCCTTTATCATTATTACGGGAGGGCGGGGAATACGGTTATAGTTTGACGCCATCGAGTAGTTATAAGCACCTGTCACAAGCACAGCGAGGATGTCACCGCGGGCGGGCTTTTGCATCTCCATGTTCTCACCGAGAAGATCTCCCGACTCACAGCATCTGCCCGCAAGGGTAGCTCTGTAGTCACGGGGAGCTGCCGCTCTGTTTGCGACGAGGGCTGTGTACTGCGACTGATAGAGTGCGTATCTCGGGTTGTCGGGCATACCGCCGTCCACCGAGACGTAGTTTCTAAATCCCGTGATCTCCTTGACAGATCCTACTGTGTAGAGAGTAGCGCCTGCGGCGGCAACGAGTGAGCGACCCGGCTCAAGGATTATGCGCGGCATTTTTATGCCGTTCTTTGCGCAAAAGCCCTTGATTATGTCAGCCATTTCAGCGATAGCCTTTGCATAGTCTATCTCTCTGTCGTATTCGGTGTAGCGCACACCAAGTCCGCCGCCGAGATTGAGCTCCTCAAGCTCAAAGCCGTCGCACTCACGCTTGATATCACCGATGAATTTTATCATTATCGAAGCCGCGTCTGCAAAGGGGGCGGTATCGAATATCTGCGAGCCTATGTGACAGTGGATGCCACGAAGGTCGACGCCTTTGGTAGAGATAGCCTTTTTGACTATCTCGATTGCCTGTCCGGTAACGATAGCAGAACCGAATTTGGAGTCCACGTTGCCCGTGACTACGGCGCGGTGTGTGTGTGGATCGATGCCGGGGGTTATTCTGAGGAGAATTCTCTGTGTAACTCCGCGCTCGGTAGCGATCTTTGAGAGCGCTTCGAGCTCGTCGAGATTGTCCACGACAAAAGTACCGACCCCCATATCTATCGCGTCTTTTATATCCTTGTCTGTCTTGTTGTTTCCGTGAAAGTATATATTCTTTGCGGGAAAACCGGCTTTTTTCGCGGTGTAGAGCTCGCCGCCCGACACACAGTCGATGCCGAGACCTTCCTCTGCGACTATCTTGTATATAGCGGTGCAGGAGAGAGCCTTTGAGGCATAGAGCGGGAGCGCGTCTGCGCCGAAGCACTCTGTAGCCGCCTTTTTGTATATGCGACAGTTCTCGCGCACCGTGTTTTCGTCGATTATATATGCGGGAGTTCCAAACTGCTCGGCAAGCTCGATAGCGTCTGCTCCGCCTATAGTGAGGTGTCCTTTTTCGTTTACGTCGAAATTCTTGTGAAGTATCATTTTGTTCTCCAAAATCAAATTAGTAGATCATCTGATGATCGAGGGGACCTCGGTCACGCATCCCGTGAGATGATCGGTTATGTTGAGCGTGTCTATCGTGGGCTTACCGTCCTCTACCGTAAAGACGTTTATAGAGGCGTTGCAAACGAAGTCGATATCTCCCACGTGCTCTGCGCCAAAGCCGCGCGCCAGAGTTTCAAAAACTCTGATGGGGGTGGCATGAGTTGAGATGAGTACGCACTTTCCGTCGTTTTCCTTTGCTATTGTGAGCATCTCGCTACAAACTCTCGCGTAGAGCTCGGCAACGCTCTCGCCCTCTGTACATCTTGCGAAGGAGAAATTATTTTTCCAGACATCAAAATCCTCTTTGAACGTCTCTTGTATCTCGGAAAATTCTTTTGATTCCCAAGCACCCGCAAATATCTCGCGGAGCTTTTCGCTTTTGTGTATGGGAAGTCCGAGGATCTCTGCCGTGGGGACTGCCGTGTTGTATGCGCGGAGCAGGTCGCTCGCGTATATTGCGTCTACCTTGAAATGCTCGGTTATATATTTTGCGGCAAGTCTTGCCTGATGCTTGCCGAGGTCAGAGAGGTCAAAATTTGAGTGGCCTGCAAATCGGTTTGTGGCGTTTGCCATGCTCTGGCCGTGACGAATGAGTATAAGCTTTGTCATTTTTTATTCCTTAGGTATCAAAGAGAGGTATATTTGAAGATCTCGCTCCAAAGCTCATTCTTCCCCTCGTTTTTGAGCGAGGAGAAATAAATGATCGGAGTGCCCTCTGCTATATAGGGGTTTGAGGTTATAGTCTCAACACTCTTTTTGCGCTCGGTTGCGTTGAGCTTATCCGACTTTGTCGCAACGACGATATAGGGTATCTCTGCGCCGTTCATAAAATCAAGCATCATCTCGTCGTCCTTTGTCGGGCCTATGCGGCTGTCAACGAGCTGGACTACAAGCTTTAGCATATCTATCTTCGGGTTTGCGGTGAAATATCCGTCAGTAAGTCCCGACCATCTCTTTTTGTCCTCTACGCTTCGCTTTGCGAAGCCGTATCCGGGCAGGTCGACAAGGAAGAGCTTTTTGTCTACGTCGTAAAAGTTTATGGTTATCGTTTTTCCGGGGGCGGAGCTCACACGCGCCAGAGATTTTCTGCCGAGAAGTGTGTTGATGAGCGAGCTTTTTCCCACGTTTGAGCGGCCCGAGAGGGCGACCTGCGCCATTCTGTCAGAGGGAAACTGTGAGATAAGTCCCGCGCTTATTCTTAAAGATGAGTTCTGAATGTTTACAGACATTTTTAAATTCCTATCCTGGTCTTATCTTGGTATCGATATTGATATCGGTTGGTTTTTATGTACGTGAGGCATTATCTCCGGTGTGGGAGCGTCCTTTTCTTCGGGTGCGGACACTCTCGACTCCTCGGGGCGAAGGAGCGCAATATTCAGCACGTCAGCGATAGTATCGCAGGGAATAAGGCGCACGTTCTCTTTGACTGCAGGGTCAAGCTTTTCTATATCCTTCATGTTGTCACGGGGGATAAGCACGCACTTCACTCCTGCCGAGTATGCCGCCATAGTCTTTTCTCTGAGACCGCCGATAGCAAGCACCTTGCCGTGAAGGGTTATCTCACCCGTCATTGCAACATCGCGCTTTACGGGGATGTTTGCGAGCGCGCTGACGATAGACGTTACCATAGTCACACCTGCGGAGGGGCCATCCTTGGGGACTGCGCCCTCGGGGAAATGTATGTGAAGATCCTTTGTCTTATAGAACTCTGTGGGGATACCGTAATCCTTTGCGACAGAGCGGACGTAGCTGACGGCGATCTTTGAGGATTCCTTCATAACGTCGCCGAGAGATCCTGTGATCTCAACCTTTCCGTCTCCGTCAAGCACAAGGGTCTCAACCTTGAGCATATCTCCACCTGCCTCGGTGTAAGCGAGTCCGTTGACGATGCCTACCTCTGCGGTGTCTGCTATGCGCTCGCCGATGATCTTTCTCTCGCCAAGGAGATCCTTTAGGTTTTCAGCCTTTATCGTAATGCTCTTGAGTGTGGGCTCTTCGACAAATCTCTTAGAGCTCTTTCTTATCACATCCGCAATGCTGCGCTCGAGGTTTCTTACACCCGCCTCGCGTGTGTAGAAGTCGATAAGCTCCACTATCGCACTGTCATCGATCTTGAGCTTACGCTTGTTAAGACCGTGGCGTGTGAGCTGCTTGGGAATGAGGTGGTTTTTAGCTATTTTGAGCTTTTCTGTCTTTGTGTAGGTAGAAAGTCTTATGACCTCCATTCTGTCGAGCAGGGGACGGGAGACTGTGTCAAGGGTGTTCGCGGTTGCGATAAATACACAGTTCGAGAGGTCAAAGGGAAGCTCCACAAAGTGGTCTCTGAAGTTCTTGTTCTGCTCGGAATCAAGCACCTCGAGAAGTGCGGAGGCGGGATCACCCTGCGCGTTTGCGGTCATTTTGTCGATCTCGTCGAGAAGTATTAAGGGATTATTCGACTTTGCCTCTGTGAGCGCGTTGATTATACCACCCGGCATAGCTCCGGTATAGGTCTTTCTGTGACCGCGGATATCAGCCTCGTCACGGATTCCGCCAAGAGAAACTCTGACGTAGTTTCTGTTCATCGCGCGTGCAAGAGATGACGCTATAGAGGTCTTACCGTCACCGGGAGGGCCGACAAGGCAGATTATTTGGTTTCTGAGCTCGGGATTGAGCTGCTTTACAGCTATAAATTCGAGTATTCTTTCCTTGATCTCCTCAAGTCCGTCGTGGTCGGCATCAAGTATTTTCTTTGCCGCAGACACGCTTGTGCGGTCCTTGGTGGACGTGCTCCAGGGAAGCTCAAGGCAGATGTCGAGGTAGGAGCGAATAACTGTCGCCTCAGCTGCGCCAAAGGGGATCTTTGCGAGGCGGTCTGTCTCCTTGTGGAGCTTTTCCGCTACCTTGTCAGAGAGCTTTGCTTCGGATATCTTCTGGTGATATTCCTCTATCTCGTTGTCCGCTCCGTCTCCAAGCTCGTCCTGTATGACACGGACCTGCTCGCGCAGATAGAACTCCTTTTGAGAGCGGTTGAGATTTTCACGCACCTTTTTGTGAATGCCGAGCTCAAATTCGAGAAGCTCAGCCTCGCTTCTGATAAGCGTAATGAGAAGCTCTATTCGCTTTGTAGGCTCAAAGCACTCAAGTATTCTTTGCTTGTCCTGATATTTTACAAGTATGTTAGACGCGATGAAATCCGCCAAAAGAGCAGGGCTCTTTATGGATTTTGCGGTGTTTATGATATCGTCGCTGATAGAGGGAAGGAGCTTTACAAGTGCTTCTGTCTCGGTGAGCATAACGTGCATATACGCCTCGCTTCTGAGCGAGTCCTCGTCAGACATTGCGATAACCTTGGATACGCCCTCTGCGAGTATATAGTTTGCAAAGCTTCTGAACTCGGTCACGTTCGCGCGGGAAAAACCCTCGGCGATTATACGCATGTTGCCCTCGGCGGTCTTTATAGACTGCTTTATCTTTGCTACAGTGCCCGTGAGGAAGAGCTTTTCGGGGGTGATATCCTCAGACTCGTCAAAGAGGTCTCTGGTGGTGCAGAGAAGCACCATCGAGTCGGTCTCGAATGCCGCCTCTGCCGCCTTTATTGAGCTCTCGCGAGAGAGCTCAAAGCTTATCGTTGCTCCGGGAAATGCAACGATGCCGCCGAGTGCTATCACGGGGAGTGTTATTCTTTCTATTTTCTCTATGTATTTTCTCATTTTTGTACCTTTGTTGATCGTTTTATCTTTTTTTGCTTTTTGTCTTATCTGAAAATGCAACTTTTCATACTATTATAGCACAGATCGATCCGAATTTCTACCCCTTTTTATCAATTTTAATATTTTTTTAATTATATAATATATAGCGATAAAAATTCGATTGACAAACGCGCCGCGCTATAATATAATTAAGGTGTCGGGGGAGTGCTCTCACGGCGGATATTTTTTTGATCTCGGAGGTGGCGTATGCCTCGCTTTTTTATAAGACAAAATCAGATAAATGACGGCTTTGTGAGTATCCTCGGCGAGGACGCGCGACACATATCCCGCTCGCTTCGTATGGCGGCGGGGGAGCATATAACCGTTTGCGATATGCAGAGCATAGAATACGACTGCGTGCTCACGGATTTTCTTGAGGGAGAGGTCAGAGCAAGGATAATTTCCTCAAAATCCTCCGAAAACGAGCCCGTCTCCTATATCAGACTTTTTCAGGCGCTCCCCAAGGGGGACAAGCTTGACACGATAATACAAAAGGCGGTCGAGTGCGGAGTGGGAGAGATAATCCCGTTTGAGAGTGAGAGGTGTGTCGTTCGTATAAAGGCGGACGCTGAGGAGAAAAAATATCAGCGCAGAAACAGAATATCCGAGGAGGCGGCAAAGCAGTGCGGAAGGAGCTCTATTCCGGAGGTCAAGTACAGCATTGGCTTTGATGCTATGCTCGCAGAGGCGGTAAAGAGCGAGCTTTGTCTTTTCTGCTATGAAGGGGACGGCACGTTGCCTCTGGGCCGCATACTTAGGGAGCAAACAGAAAAGAATGGCGGAAGTCTCCCCGCAAGCGTTTCTATCGTCATCGGCAGTGAGGGTGGATTTTCTATCTCCGAGGCGAAAAGGTGCGAGGCTGCGGGAATGATACCGACGGGGCTTGGCAAGAGAATACTTCGCACAGAGACGGCATCAGGCTTTGTTTTGGCGTCTTTGGTCTGCTTTTCTGAGCTTTTCTGATTCTTTTTTATCTTTAAAACCGAATATTCCTTTGGCATTTTCGCGAATATGATACAAAAAAATTTAAATTTTTTATAAAAAATATTGAAAAACCTATTGAAAAAACATAAAAAACAGTGTAAAATATAGGATAGTATGCACAATACCACGAAAAAGAACTTTAAATAAGGGGAAATATATATGTCAAACAGATTGTTTCAGGGTGTAATCTATCAGATGAAGGATGCTTTCGACCGAGTTATAGGTGTCGTTGATGAGAACGGCGTTATAATATCCTGTTCGGATCTCGGTAAGATGGGAGACATCAAGCAGGGGCTTCGCGAGGCACTCGCTTATTCATCCGAGCTTATTACGCTTGACGGATATACATATCGCTATATGGGTCTCGGTCAGAAGAGCGAGTACATAGTTTTTGTTGAGGGTCAGGACAAGATGGCAGAGAAGATGTCAAAGCTCCTCGCCGTATCTCTTGGCAACATAAAGAACCTCTATGACGAAAAATATGACAAGGGATCCTTTATAAAGAACATAGTTCTTGATAATATCCTTCCCAGTGACATATACATAAAAGCAAAGGAGCTTCACTTCAATACAGAGGATCCCAGAATCGTGTTCCTCATAAAGTTCTTTGGTAAGACAGATATGATGCCCTTTGAGATGCTCCAGAATATGTTCCCCGACAAGTCCAGAGACTACGTTATAAGCGTTGGCGAGCAGGATATCGTTCTCGTTAAGGAGCTCAAGCCCGGAACCGACATCAAGGACATCGAGAAGATGGCTACGAATATCGCAGACACACTCTCCACAGAGTTCTACACCAAGGTTGCTATCGGTATATCCACCATAGTTGACACCCCCAAGGATCTTGCAAAGGCATATCAGGAGGCACAGGTGGCTCTTGAAGTCGGCAAGGTGTTTGAGACCGAAAAGAATATCGTAAGCTACGAAAACCTCGGTATAGGAAGACTTATATATCAGCTTCCCACAACTCTTTGTGAGATGTTCTTGCAGGAGGTATTCAAGAAGGGTAACCTCGAGTCTCTCGACAGAGAAACACTTATGACTATCCAGTGCTTCTTTGAGAACAACCTCAACGTTTCCGAAACGTCGAGAAAGCTCTTCGTACATAGAAACACACTCGTTTACAGACTTGAAAAGATAAGAAAGATCACAGGACTTGACCTTCGTGAGTTCGAGCACGCTATCACCTTCAAAGTAGCGCTCATGGTAAACAAATACCTCAACTCCAAGCCTGTAAAGTTCTGAGCTTAACCAAATAAACGTCTATCTCCGGAAGTAGGCTTTTGCCTGCTTCCGGTGAATGTGTGTTTTTATGCTTTATCGACATATTTCGAGGAAAAAGAGACTCCTTTACATAAACTCAATATGTCAGAAAGGTATTTAAAACATGTCAGAAGAAAACAAGGATATAAAACGAACGAACTCTGAGGACGACGTTGCCGATACACTCGGCACGGAAACACAGGTTTTTGATAAGCCGCAAAAGAAGATATCGCTTTCGAGCTTTGTCCTTGCGGCGATAGCGCTGGTGCTTGCAGCGGTGATGACTACTTATGCTTGCTGCAGCGCGTTTTACAAAAAGAAATATGCCGCAGAAAAGATCGATGGTCTCAACATCGGCACGACCTACGAAGGATACGATGCCCTGACGCTCATTGACGCGATATTCAAGACCTACGGGTATTACGATGATATCGATGACGAGCAGGTAGCAAATTACGTGCTCAAGGCGTACGTTGCGGCAACAGGTGACAAGCACGCGTATTATTACACTGATGCGGAATACAAAGAGATGATGAACTCTAACCAAGGTCAGGGTGAGGGTATCGGAGTTAACGTTATACTCTCGGAACTCCCCTACGAGGGACAGATGATCTCCGCTCTTGAGGTTATCGCGGTGTCTCCAGACAGCCCTGCAGAGGAAGCGGGTATTTTGATAGGCGACCTTGTGGCGTGGGTGAATGACGGTGAAGAAAAAAGTGTCACAGAGCTTGGCTTTTATGGTGCTACCGACAAGCTCAAGGGTGAGGTCGGAACAAAGGCAGAGTTTTCGATACTCAGACCGAACTCCGACGGAACTTATGAGAAAAAGGCTTTCTCGATAGAGCGAAGAAAGGTGACCTACAGATCGGTAAAATCCATGGTGTCCGAGGCTGACGCGAGCGTTGGAATTATAAAAATAAACTCTTTCGACATTACAACTCCCTCACAGCTCTCTGAGGAGATGGACGCACTTGTAGAAAGAGGATGCCAAAAATTCGTATTTGATCTCAGATATAACCCGGGTGGTGACCTCAACTCGATAAGAGCAACGCTCAGTTACTTCCTCAACGAGGGAGACGTTATCATCAGCTCGGTTGATAAGACCGGAGCAAAGGAAGTGCTAAAGGCGGAGCCGGTCGTTTACGCCGACCCAAAATACACGCCCTGTAATGTTTTGAGGTCGGATATAGGAAAATACAGAGGATATGAGTTTGCAGTCCTTTGTGATGAGGGAACAGCGAGCGCGGCAGAGCTTTTTGTGGCTAATATGAGAGACTACGGTCTTGCCGAGATAATAGGCGAGCAGACCTATGGTAAGGGCAGTATGCAGACCACGATCCCGCTTGAAAGATACGGATGCAGTGGAGCGCTCAAAGTTACTATAAGGCTTTATTTCCCACCTTGCGGAGAGGGATATGACGGCATCGGAATCGCGCCTCACAGAGAGGTAAAGCTCAGTGAAGAGGCAAAGAAATACAGTATACACAAGCTCCCGCAGTCGCTTGACGATCAGCTTATAGCGGCTATCGAGGCTTTAAATTCATAAAAATAGATTTAAGGAGATATAAAAATGGCAAAGGAACAGCTTTACACAAAAGAAGGTTATCAGAAACTTATTGATGAGTATGATTATCTCACAAAGGTAAGACGTGAGGAGATCAAGGTCGCTATCGCTGAGGCGAGAGCATTCGGAGACCTCTCTGAGAACGCAGAGTACACCGAGGCAAGAAAGGACCAGACAAAGGTAGAGTCCAGAATACTTGAGCTCGAGGAGCTTATCAGAAACGCAAAGGTCATCGACGATGATGTTATAGACACGTCTGTCGTAAGCATTGGTTCTACCGTAAAGATCGAAAAGAACGGTCAGACCTTTGAATACAGCATTGTTGGATCTAACGAGGCTGATCCTGCGGCATTCAAGATCTCCGATCAGTCGCCTATCGGCAAAAAGCTTATCGGTACGCGCGCCGGCGCAGAGGTAACCGTAGAGGTTCCTTCGGGAAAGATCACACTTAAGGTTCTTGAGGTATCAAGATAAATAACACCCCCGATGGCAGCGTACAAAATATGCTGCCGTCGGGTTTTGTCTTTTATCAACTACAACCCACAGGAGGTATTTATGAATAACGGTGAAAAGATCGAAGGAAGAGAGATAAAAGCGAATAGCAAGTTTATAAAGTGGCTCGATAACTTTTGGTATCATCATAAATGGGCAACTATTATTGTGTCGTTTTTTGTAATAGTTTTTCTCGTGTGTATCCTTCAAATGTGCACCAGAGAAAAGGTGGATATAACGGTCGTATATGCGGGCGGCGCGTTTGTTACAGAAGAGAAGACCGCAAACGTAGAGCTTGCAATAGAGGCTGTGATGCCTGAGGATTTCGATAAAGACGGCAATAAAAACGCGGCGCTTATAAGGTATGAGATCTACTCTGAAGATCAGATCAAGGAAATGGAAAAGGACAAGGCAAACGGCGGACAGGGCCAGTTTGTCGATCACTCCTTTAACTCCTCTAATTATAAGGATTTTTACAATTACGTACAAACGGGAGATGCATCCGTCTATTTTCTCGATCCTTGGATATTTGAAAATCTCAAGGAGAATAATAGACTTATGGAGATCTCCGAGGTGCTCGGTCATACTCTCGAGGCGAGTGAGGATAACTTTGGCGTAAAGCTTGGAGACCTCACTATATACAAGAAATATGCAACGATAAGAGCACTTCCCAAGAATACAGTAGTATGTATTTTGAGACCTGCTATCGCGGGAAACAGTGCTGATCCCGAGTACTATGCGAACGAGATCGCTATGTTCCGCGCTATAATTGAGTGCGCTGAGTAAAATAATCTGAAACAAGTTGGTTTGAATGAAAACAAAAATATCCTCTATGCTGCTTATTCTCCTTGCCGCCATGATCTGGGGCTTTGCCTTTGTGGCGCAGGTGGACGGAGCAGACTACGTTGGCCCTTTCACCTTTACGGGCGTAAGATTTTTAATAGGAATAATATCTCTCCTGCCCGTGGCACTTATCTTTGAGAGGGGAAGGGCTGACAAGAGAGAGAGAAGACAGACCTTTATTGCCTCTCTTATCGCGGGTACGGTGCTTTTCTCGGCATCTATAACCCAACAGATAGGTATTCATATAACGGGAAGCGCGGGGGTTTCGGGATTTATCACGGGACTTTACACTGTATTCGTGCCGATAGCTGCTTATCTTTTGTTCAGACAAAAGACAGGAATAACTGTCGTTTGCGGAGCTATTTTGGCCGTTATAGGGCTTTTCCTGCTTTGCTATAAGGTGGGCGAGGGCTTTTATTTCGGTGCTGGAGAGCTTTTGCTTCTTGTTTGTGCGTTCTTTTGGACTGCGCATATAATTACCGTTGACCGTCTTGGCAAAAAGCTTCGTTCCTTGCACTTTGCGTGGGGACAGTTTGCGGTGTGCACTGTTTGGGGACTCCTTGGTATGTTTATATTTGAAACACCTACCATTGAGTCGATAATGGCGGCAAAATGGTCGCTCCTCTACTGCGGTGTGCTTTCTGTAGGCGTTGCGTTCACGCTTCAGGTGGTGGCGCAAAAGACCGCAGACCCTACCTTCGCGGCGATACTTTTTTCTACCGAATCGGTGTTCAGCGCGATAGGAGGAGCGATATTTGGAATAGACCACATCTCGCTGCTTGGATACATCGGTTGCGCAGCTATCTTTTCGGGGGTAGTCCTCTCACAGTTAAACATAGGTGAGAAAAAGAATATAAAGACAGACAGCCTCGAATAGCTTATATATTCTCCGCTTTTGAGCACAATAAGAGTATGATTTTACTCGGAGGCGGCTATGAATAAGGCGGATCGAAAAAAGGATTTTACGATAGGATTTTTTATAGGACTTTCGGCATTCGGCACAGTTGCGGCTGTGCTGCTTGCTGTATTTATGACGTGATTTTGGGAGGGTATATGCGCCTCGACAGATTTTTAAGTGAGACCGCAACGGCTACCCGCTCGGAGGCTAAAAAGGCTATCAGAGCAGGGGCTGTGAGCATAAACGGGGTCGGTGTAAGGCAAAGTGATGCCTCGGTAGATCCCGAAAAAGACGTGGTCTTTTTCAGGGGAGAGCGAGTTATATACAGGAAATATATCTACGTGCTTCTGAATAAGCCCGACGGATACGTGAGTGCCACCGACGATGGCAAAGAAAAGACGGTGCTCGACCTTTTGCCCGAGCAGATGGCAAAGCAGGGCGTTTTTCCTTGCGGACGTCTTGACAAGAATACTTTGGGACTTATGCTCCTTACAAATAACGGAGAGCTTGCTCACCGCTTGCTCTCGCCGAAGAACCATGTGGAGAAAAAGTATGCGTTCAGATCCAAGTTCCCGCTCGACCCCGAGGATGTGAAGCGATTTGAGGCGGGGCTTACGCTTGAGGACGGATACGTCACAAAGCCCGCAAAAATAGAGCTTGACGAGGGGCTGGATTCGGGTATAATAACACTCCACGAGGGTAAATATCATCAAATAAAAAGAATGCTTGACGCACTCTCGAACAAGATAACCTATCTTGAGCGTATAAGCTTTGCAAATCTCACGCTTGAGGCGAGCGGGCTTGCGCGCGGTGAGTGGCGATATCTCGACGAGCGAGAGATAGCTGAGCTTGAAGAACTTGCGGCAATTGAAACAAACATATAAAACACAGGACGGTAACAAATGGACATCATCAAAAAACTTGCAGAAGAACTGAAACTTAAGGAAGATCAGGTAGAGCGCACCGTCGCTCTCATAGACGAAGGAAACACTATCCCTTTTATCGCGCGATACAGAAAGGAAGTAACGGGCAGCCTTGACGACGAGATACTTCGTAAGCTTGAGGACAGACTTACATATCTTCGCAATATAGAAAAGCGAAAAGAAGAGGTCAAAAATCTCATAGGAGAGCAGGGCAAGCTCACGGACGAGCTCGTGGCGCAGATAGACGCGGCGCAGACTATAACTGAGGTAGACGATATATACCGTCCTTTCCGTCCCCATAGAAAGACCAGAGCATCTGTAGCGAGAGAGAGAGGACTTGGGGAACTTGCAGACATCATAATGGAGCAGAGAGCCAAATACGAGCCCTCTATCGAGGAGATCGCACAGAGTTTTGTAAACGAGGAGCTTGGTGTTGAGAGCGTGGAGATGGCACTCGCTGGCGCTTCTGATATCATCGCGGAGAGCGTTTCGGATAACGCGGAGTTCAGAAAGATGGTCAGAAAGATAACCTTTGATTTCGGTCTGCTCACGTCAAAGGCGGCAAAGGATGAGGATTCGGTATATTCGCAGTATTACGAGTACTCCGAGGGCATCAAAAAGATGCCTCATCACAGAATACTTGCGGTAAATCGCGGTGAGAATGAGGAATTCCTCAAGGTCTCTATTACCGTTGAAAAGGAGATGATACTCAACTATCTCCTCTCCGAGATGATAACGGCACAGAGCCCTGCGGAAAAGTATATCTACAGCGCGGTTATTGACAGTTACGACAGACTTATCGCACCCTCAATAGAGCGTGAGATAAGAAATGATATGACAGACGAGGCGGGAGAGGGAGCTATAAAGCTCTTCTCGGAAAATCTCCGTCACCTGCTTATGCAGGCACCTCTTAAGGGTAAGACAGTTCTCGGCTTTGACCCCGGTTACGTCAACGGTTGTAAGACCGCAGTCGTGGATAAGACCGGTAAGGTGCTCGATACGGCTGTTGTTTATCCCACGACCCACTCTAAATACAAGATAGAAGAAGCAAAGAAGATAATCTCCGCTATGGTGAAGAAATACTCCGTTGACGTTATCGCGATAGGAAACGGAACGGCATCAAAGGAGAGCGAGATATTCGTTGCGGAAACGCTCAGAGAATGCGGCTCTGATTGCAAGTATATCATAGTAAACGAGGCGGGAGCTTCCGTTTACTCCGCGTCAAAGCTGGCTACAGAGGAATTTCCCCAGTTCGACGTAATGCAGCGCTCCGCTGTGTCTATCGCTCGCAGACTTCAGGATCCTTTGGCAGAGCTTGTAAAGATAGACCCGAAGTCGATAGGCGTTGGACAGTATCAGCACGATATGAAGCAAGCAAGACTTGACGGCGCGCTCAAGGGCGTTGTTGAGGACTGTGTAAACGCGGTAGGCGTTGACATAAATACCGCGTCCTATTCGCTCCTTTCATATATTTCCGGAATAAATATTACAAGCGCTAAAAATATCGTCAAATATCGCGAGGAAAACGGAGAATTTACCTCGAGAAAACAAATACTTAAAGTTCCAAGAGTGGGTGCTAAGGCATTTGAACAGTGCGCGGGATTCCTCCGCGTTCCGCACTCGAAGGAGATACTTGATAACACAGGAGTTCACCCCGAGTCCTACGATGCAGCAAAGGGACTTCTCTCAATGTTCGGATACACGCTTGAGGACGTAAGAGGCGGAAAGCTCTCAGAGCTTGAGGATAAGATAAGATCCGCCGATAAGACAAAGGTTTGTGAGGAGTTGGGTATAGGTGTTCCTACACTTAACGATATTGTAAAAGAACTTCTCAAGCCCGGACGTGACGTGAGAGACAGTCTACCGCCTCCCGCACTCAGAGATGATGTCATGAGCATGGAAGATCTCAAACCTGATATGGTGCTTGACGGTGTAGTGAGAAATGTTATAGATTTCGGAGCATTTGTTGATATAGGAGTTCATCAGGACGGACTTGTGCATATTTCCGAGCTTTCTGACAAATATGTAAAGCATCCTTCCGAGGTGGTGTCCCTCGGAGATCAGGTAAAAGTAAGAGTTCTTTCTGTCGATCTCAAGAAAAAACGTATCTCTCTTTCCATGAAGAAAATATGACGTTAAATTGTATTTACCTTTTTGGTGTGAAAATAAGCCCTCTGTTTGGAGCTTTCTCGCTAAAATGACAGATTTTGTAGAATATGCACAAACACATATATGAAATTTTGGGGAAATAACATCTTTAAATTTTGGCGTAAATTTGTTATAATACTATAGGACTAATTGTGCCGTTTTATTAGTAAGTAAGTAAGGATTACATATTTAGGAGGACCATTAAATGGCAAGCATTTCACTTAGACACATCTACAAAAAGTATCCGGGCGGCGTTACCGCGGTTTCGGACTTCAACCTTGAAGTTAAAGACAAAGAATTTCTCGTATTGGTTGGACCTTCCGGATGCGGAAAGACAACAACACTTCGTATGATCGCAGGACTTGAGGAGATTACCGAAGGTGAGCTCTTCATTGGTGACGATCTCGTAAATGACGTAGCACCTAAGGACAGAAAGATCGCGATGGTGTTCCAGAACTACGCTCTTTATCCTCATATGTCTGTATTTGAGAACATGGCATTCGGCCTTAAGCTCAGCAAGACTCCCAAGGAAGAGATCAAGAGACGTGTTGAAGAGGCTGGAAGAATCCTGGGGATCACACACCTTCTCGACAGTAAGCCAAAGGCTCTTTCTGGCGATCAGAAGCAGCTTGTTGCTCTCGGACGTGCTATAGTTCGTAACCCCAAGGTCTTCCTTCTTGACGAGCCGCTCTCCAACCTCGATGCTAAGCTTCGTGCATCCATGAGAACTGAGCTCACAAAACTTCACAACAGAGTTGAGACAACATTCGTATACGTTACTCACGACCAGGTAGAGGCTATGACCATGGCAACAAGAATCGTGGTTATGAAGGACGGTCTCATCCAGCAGGTTGACACACCTCAGAACCTTTACGATTCTCCTTGTAACGTATTCGTTGCAGGATTTATCGGAACACCTCAGATGAACTTCATAAACGGTAAGCTCGAGAAGCGCGGTGAGGATGTTTACTTTGTATTTGAGGGCGTATCCCTCAAGCTTCCTAAGGATAAGGCACAGGCTGAAGAGCTTGCTCCTTACATCGGACAGGAAGTTATCGCAGGTCTCCGTCCCGAGTGCATCAACGACTCTGCTGATGCTATCGACGAGGCAGCTGAGAATTCCTTTGGTGTTGACGTTGACGTTACCGAGCTTATGGGTGCAGAGATCTATCTCTATCTCAGCATCGGTGAGACCAACCTCATCGCTCGTGTATCCTCTCGTTCCAAGACAAGAGCTGGCGACAAGATCAAGGTTTCCTTCGATATGCCCAGACTTCACATCTTCGATAAGGACACAGAGCGTTGCATCATTCACTAATTTAACGCAATTAAAGCCGACACGATTTCGTGTCGGCTTTTTTTGTGTGTGGTTTTATTAAAGCTGAAAAATACAGCTTTTTTGACAATGCTTTTTCTAGAACAAAGGAGAATTATTGGAGTAAATATTATAATACTACAAAACAAAAACTCTTAATTTGTCGGTATTTGTCATAAATATTTTGTGTTGAAAAATGAAAAACGAGTTTTCTTCAAAGACATAACGAAGAAAACTCGTTTTTTACAATTTTCGACTGTTTGATATTTTCAGTATTTTCTTTGATCTGCGCTTTGCCGACTTCTTTTCAAAATGCAAATAAAGAGGGAAAGCCACGCAAAATAGGAACACGGATATAAGAGCCGTTCTGCTCCAGATGATATCCTTGAAATGCTCGATTCCAAGGAGAAACTTGTTTGCAACAGCGTCTTCGGATACGACCAAAGGCGCGGTATATATTAGCTTTCCGTTGTAGTAAAAGTCGACACTGCCTACACGATCGCCTGCAAAAACGGGGGCGGTGAGCTTGTCAGTGTAGAGATAATGCTTGTAGCTCAGTTCATTTTCGATATCTACCGTGTTTGGAAGGAGCAGATATACGTCCTCTGCAAGTGTGACGTCAAGCGTTCCGCTTGTCTCTTTGTCCTTTTGCTCGGTGAGGGCAAACTCTATCGGGATCTTGCAGATGCGAGTTTTCGCGTTCATTACCTTTATTAACGAAAAACTTTGTCGTATGTGAGAGGCGAGAGCATTTACTGTCGCATAAGAGCCGATAGTGGTTTCTGTAGCAGAAGCACCCATTACCACGCATATATACGAGGATTTTGCGATGTCAAGCTTGGTCGCTACACAGTATCCGCCGTTGTCGGTCATACCCGCGATCACGCCCGAAGCAGAGGGATTGGTATATCCCATCGCGTAATATCCGCTTATGAGTGAATTTTTGTTGTTTGCGGTAAAGCTTATGCTAGCTCCATCTCGGAGGATAGAGCCCTTATGAGCCATAGCCGAGCTTATTTCCATATAAAGCTCATTGTTTGTCGCCGCTTTTACGAGCTTGACAGTATCCGAGAGTGTGGTGTACATACCCTCGTCATCCATTCCCGATGGGTTTGTGTAATGTGTATCTTTTGCGCCTAGCTCTCGCATTTTCTCGTTCATCAGCTTGACAAACGCCTCGGGCGAGCCGGATACATCGTAGGCAAGAGCGTATGCCGCGTCGTTGTATCCGCCGCAGACGGTGGCGTAGATAAGATCTATCGCGCTTATCTGATCGTTTGGCATAAGCCCCATAGAAGAGCCTTCCTTATGGGTGGATATATTTGATGGCACGGTCACCGTGGCGTTTATATTTTTTTGAAAATGCTCGATCGCGATAAGTCCGGTTAGTATCTTTACGGTAGAGGCGGGAGCGATCCTTGAGTTCGTGTCCTTTGATAGTATCACAGTCCCCGTATCGAGATTTGCCAGATAGACATTTTTTGCCATGCTTGTATCGGGTAATCCCTCATCAAAGGAGGAAGCTGATGCGGTGGGTAGGGTAGTATAAAACAATGAAAGCAAAACTAAAAGGAGGCAGATAAAACGAAGATAACGGATCTTTTTCATGCTTGCCTCCTTAAATTATTTCTTTGGTCGTTCTGATTATTTCTGCTCAAAATAGTTCTTTATAAAAGCAGAAAGCATTTCATCGCGTGAGAGCTCGCGTATGAGATTTCGAGCTCCGTTTGTAACGGGAATATATGTCGGGTCTTCTGAGAGGATAAATCCTGAAAACTGCTTTATGGGGTCGTAACCCTCTTTTATCATTGCGTCAAATACGATCTCAAGCGTATCGCGTATCGATCTTTCGTCTTGCATATCTACCTCCGCGGAAAATTTAGAGTTCGGATATCTACCTAATACATTATACACTGTATTCCTCATCTTTTCAAGATGAAACTTTTTTATTTGTCGAAAAATCTATAAATTTTCTCACTCGGGGGGCTATACAGAGAGCAAGTACAAGCTTTGCAAGGTCGGGGAAGATATAAGGTAGAGAGGATAGCGTTAGATAAAAACCGAAATTTTTTGCAGAAAGACCCCCCGCTGTTATAAAGCAGAGCCAAAGAGCAGCTACGACGTATGTGATAAGGATACAGATTATAGAGGAGATGAGTATAGCTATTCTTGAGTTGCCGAAGATATACCTTGCTGAGGGCAAGAGAAGTGATATTATAATAAATGACGCGAGAAATCCTCCGCTTGTATCAAAGAGAACTCCGAGTCCTCCTCGAAAGCCTGCAAATATAGGGAGACCGATCAGTCCCATTGTTACATAGAGCGACACGGATACAAAACTTTTTTTGATATCAAAGATGGAGGCAATGAGAAGTACGGCAAACAGCTGAAGCGTTATATGTCCCGCAGGGGTTGGGATAGCGATGAAAGAGCATATGACGAGAAGCGCAACAGCAAGTGCGATGAAAGCGAGGTCTCGGGTTGCAGAAAGTTTTTTCTGTGTCTTTTTTAGCATAGCTGTCCTCCGTTTCTTCAAAATCAATATGAAAAGTATATCACGAAATACACACTCGTTCAATCGTTTTTTAGGATTTTTGAATTTAATGTGCAAAATTTTCTATTTCTATTGATTTTTGTAAAAATGTGGTGTATAATACTTATGTTTAAAACTTTATTTTAAAATAAGGAGTAAAGATATGTTAGTTTCGGCAAAAGAAATGCTTACAAAAGCAAAAGCAGGCAAGTATGCAGTAGGTCAGTTCAACATCAACAATCTTGAGTGGACAAAGGCTATACTTCTCACAGCGCAGGAGTGCAACTCTCCCGTTATTCTCGGTGTTTCCGAGGGCGCGGCTAAGTATATGTGCGGCTATACTACAGTTGTTGGTATGGTTAACGGAATGATCAAGGAGCTCGGAATCACAGTTCCCGTTGCTCTTCACCTTGACCACGGCAGCTACGACGCTTGCTATAAGTGTATAGAGGCAGGATTTTCCTCCATCATGTTCGACGGATCTCACTATCCGATCGAGGAGAACGTTGCAAAGACCTCCGAGCTCGTAAAGGTATGCGCAGAGAAGAATATGTCCCTTGAGGCAGAGGTTGGCGCTACCGGTGGCGAGGAAGACGGAGTTATCGGCGCAGGCGAGTGCGCAGATCCCGACGAGTGCAAGAAGATCGCTGATCTCGGCGTTGATATGCTTGCAGCAGGTATCGGAAACATTCACGGTAAGTACCCTGCAAACTGGAAGGGACTCTCCTTTGAGACTCTCGCAGCGGTTCAGGAAAAGACAGGTGAGATGCCCCTCGTTCTCCACGGCGGAACAGGTATCCCCGAGGATATGATCAAGAAGGCTATCTCTCTTGGCGTTGCAAAGATCAACGTTAACACAGAGTGCCAGCTCGCGTTCACAGCAGCTGTCAGAGTTTACTTTGAAGAGGGTAAGGACCTCGTAGGAAAGGGCTTTGACCCCAGAAAGGTTCTCGCTCCCGGTGTTGAGGCTATCAAGGCAACAGTTAAGGAGAAGATGGAGCTCTTCGGTTCTGTTAATAAGGCGTAAGTCAATTTGATTTTGGGGAAGAAAAGCAACGCTTTTCTTCCCCTGAAATTATGTGAAGGAGTGTCTGAAAATGGCAAAGATAGATATAATTTCCGGATTTTTGGGAGCCGGCAAGACCACGCTTATAAACAAGCTCATAAAGGAAGCATACGAGGGAGAAAAGCTCGTGCTTATCGAAAATGAGTTTGGCGAGATAGGAATTGACGGCGGATTCCTCAAGGACTCGGGTATAAATATAACCGAGATGAACTCGGGTTGTATATGCTGTTCGCTCGTTGGAGATTTCAGCGAGGCGCTCGGCAAGGTCATAGCTGAATATTCCCCCGACCGCGTGATAATCGAGCCGTCGGGCGTTGGAAAGCTCAGCGACGTTATCAGAGCTGTGAGAGATTCTGCGGCAAAGGATATAGAGCTTAACAGCTTTACTGTAGTTGCAGACGTAAATAAGTGCAAAATGTATCTGAAGAACTTTGGTGAGTTCTTTGGAGATCAGATAGAGAATGCCGGTTGTATCGTATTTAGTCATACTGACAAGACAACCGAGGCAAAGCTTGAGGAGGCTCTCGCGCTTGTAAAGGCGAGAAACGAGAGCGCTGTTTTTGTAACAACGCCTATCGCAGAGCTTGACGCTAAAGAGCTCCTCAAAACGATGGAAAGACGCGAATCTATAGAGGAGGAGCTTCACCGCCTTATGGAGAGTGAGGAGCTCTGCTCGGTTTGCGGACATCACCACCATGAGCACGAGCATCACCACGACCATGACGAGTGCTGCCACCACGAGCATCACCACGATCACGACGAGCATTGCCACCATGAACATCATCATGATCATGACGAGTGTTGCCATCACGAGCATCACCACGACCATGACGAGTGCTGCCATCATGATCACGACCATCATCACCATCACCACCATGCCGACGACGTTTTCACAAGCTGGGGCAGGGAAACTGTCAAAAAGTTCTCTCCCGATGCGATAAAAGAGATACTGAAGGCGCTTGAGGACGAGCACACCTACGGCTATATCCTGCGTGCAAAGGGAATCGTTGAGAACAAAGAGGGCGGTTGGATACACTTTGACTATATCCCCGAGGAGCCCGACGTAAGAAGCGGATCCTCTGCGGCGATAGGTAAGATATGTGTTATAGGCTCGAAGATCAACGAGCACGCGATAGCCGAGCTTTTCGGTATAGCTGAATAAATAATGGCATTGAGAGGAAAAAGATTATGAATATGCCTGTTTACCTTTTCACGGGATTTCTTGAGGGCGGAAAGACGACTATAATCCAGGAGTCTTTGGCTGACAAGCGATTCAACAGCGGAGAGAAAACCCTTGTGATAGTTTGCGAGGAAGGACTCGAGGAGCTCGATCCTTCTAAGTTCTGGGGCTCTAACGTAACTATAAGATTTATAGAGAACGAAGCGGAGTTCACCACTCAAAAGCTAAACGAGCTTGCAAGAGAGCACAGATACGACAGAATTATAATAGAATACAACGGTATGTGGCAGCTAAAGACCCTCTATATGAATATGCCGCGCGACTGGTCGATATATCAGAATATGATGTTCGCCGAGGCCAAGACCTTCATCAACTACAACGCGAATATGCGCTCACTCGTTTACGACAAACTGAAGGACGCGGAAATGATAGTTCTTAACAGAGCCTACGAGGGCGTTGATAAGGACGAGATACACAAGATAGTCAGAGGTATATCCAGAAGATGCGCTATCGTTTATGATTATCCCGACGGACACGTTGAGTATGACGAGATAGAGGATCCGCTCCCCTTTGACGTAAATGCCGAGCTTATCGACATAAAGGACGAGGACTTTGCGCTCTGGTACAGAGACCTCTCCGAGAACATGAAAGCTTATGAGGGCAAAAAGGTACGCTTTAAGGGAATGATCGCAAGAGATCCAAAGCTTCCCGACAACGCCGTTATAATAGGAAGACACATAATGACCTGCTGTGTTGACGATATACAGTATGGCGGTATGGTGTGCAATTTCTACTCTGCCTCTCCTCTCAAAACAGGGGATTGGGTGACGGTCAGAGGCACGGTGAAAATAGAGCGTGCAAAGGTATATCGCACAAACGGCCCTGTGGTTTACGTTGAAGCTACCGAATTTGCGGTAGCACCTAAGCAGGAAGTAGTTACTTTCTATTGATTTTACTGGATTTTTTAATTGATTTCTATCAAGCAGACGGACAAAAATGTCCGTCTGCTTGATTTTTTATACGAAAGTGGATTTTTTATGTGAAATTTTTATCATTTATCCCAGAAATTATTGACAATTAAGATGTTTAGTGCTAAAATATAAAGTGACAAATTATGATGATATATTGTAAATTATATAGTAAAATTTTTTTACGAAAGGAAACAAATTATGGCAACAGTAGTAATCATGCCCCGTCAGGGACAAAGTGTTGAGAGCTGTGTTATTACCGCGTTCAACAAGAAAGTAGGAGACGTAGTAGAAAAGGGCGAGATCCTCTTCTCCTACGAAACAGACAAATCGTCTTTCGATGAGCCGGCTCCCGAGTCGGGAAAGATCCTTGCGATCTTCAGAGAAGAAGGTGACGATGTTCCTTGTCTTGAAAACGTTTGCGTTATAGGAAATGACGGAGAGGACTTCTCCCAGTTTATTCCCAAGTCCGAAGAGGATGACGCTCCCGCAGAGGAGGCGGCTCCTGCGGCGGAGGCAGCTCCTGCTACAGCAGTAGCAGAGGATGCGCCTGTTGCTACACAGGGCGTAGGCTCTATATCACCCCGTGCAAGACTTCTTGCGGAGAAGACACACGCTGACCTTCTCAAGGCAGTTCCCACAGGACCTAACGGAAGAATAATCGAGCGCGACGTTCAGAAGCTCGTTGATATGGGTCTCACCGTATCCCCCGCAGCTAAGGACGGATATGCTGCTTCTGTTGAGGGAACAGGCATCAACGGCAGAGTTACCCTCGGTGACCTCAATGCTCCCGCAGCAGCTCCTGCTGAAGTATCCGCAGCAGCACCCGTTGCTACATACGAGGATGTTAAGATCCCCAACATCAGAAAGATCATTGCAAAGGCTATGTGCGATTCTCTTACAAGCATGGCACAGCTTACATTTAACTCCTCCTTCGATGCTACAAAGCTTCTTGAGTTCAGAAAGACACTCAAGGCAGGCGGAGAAAAGATGGGTCTTGCAAACATCACTATCAACGATATGATCCTCTTCGCAGTATCCAGAGTTATTCTCAAGCACAAGAGCGCAAACGCTCACATGCTCGGCGACACAATGAGATACTTCAACACAGTTAATATCGGTATCGCTGTTGATACAGAGCGCGGACTTATGGTTCCCACAGTATTCGGAGCAGAGAAGATGTCCCTCAACGAGCTCTCCAAGAGTGCAAAGAGCGTTATCACAGCAGCTCAGAGCGGAACGATCAATCCCGACCTTCTCAAGGGCGCTACATTCACAGTATCCAACCTCGGATCTCTCGGTATAGAGTCCTTTACTCCTATCGTTAACCCGCCCCAGACCTGCATTCTCGGTGTTGACTGCGTAACAAAGAGAATCAAAGAGGTAAACGGCGAGGACGTTATCTATCCTTCTATGGGACTCTCTCTTACAGTTGACCACAGAGCTCTTGACGGCGCTGACGCTGCAAGAATCCTCAAGGACATCGGATTCGCACTTGAGAACATCGATCTTCTCATGGCAAAATAATCGCAAAATAACATAAAACTCGAAAGAAGGGAAAAACGATGTACGATCTTATAATTTTAGGTGGAGGTCCTGCGGGATATAACGCGGCAGAGCGTGCAGGACATGCAGGACTTAAGACGCTCGTTATCGAAGAAAGAGCGCTCGGAGGCGTTTGTCTTAACGAGGGATGTATCCCCACAAAGACACTCCTTTATTCTGCAAAGATATATGATTATGCAAAGCACGGCAAGGATTACGGAGTAAAATTCGATTCTGCTGAGATCGACCACGCTTTCGTTGTAGAGCGCAAGAACAAGGTTGTAAAGCAGCTTGTTTCCGGCGTTGGCGCAAAGATGAAGAAGGCTGGAGTTGAGGTCGTCAAGGCAAGTCCTACTATGAAGCGCAGGGGCGCTGAGGGCTTCGTGGTTGCAGCAGGCGACAAGGAGTACACAGGTAAGCAGCTTCTTATCTGCACCGGTTCTACCGCAGCAGTTCCTCCCATTGACGGACTTGCTGATTCTATCAAGAATGGTTTTGCTCTTACAAACCGTGAGGTTCTTGACCTCAAGGAGCTCCCCAAGACTATCGTTATAGTCGGTGGTGGTGTTATCGGACTTGAGATGGCTTCCTACTTCAACTCTGTAGGCTCTAA
>JAZOLL010000028.1:0-25063 GCA_045653105.1 Eubacteriales bacterium | reverse complement strand
CACATTTGTACTCTGATGCTTTGACACCGCCTTTACTTACGGTGGTTTGGTAGTCCTCAAATTTGATCTTTCTTTCGTCATTGTTAAGCTGATAGATATTGATTCTCATTGCTGCACCATCCCTTCGGTTTCATCGGAGCGAATTTCATTAAGTTTTTCTACTGCCCAATCGGGAAGTTTGCTTTCGTCTGCAATGCCGTAAAAATCGTTTCTTTGAAAATGAGTTTCTTCACCATCTATAAGAAACTTACCGAAGACTTTTCTACCTTCGGCTGAGGGACTGCATCCAAATCCGCATTGAGCATAAAAGAGTTGAAATTCGCCTTTCTTATATTCTTCTTTTAGAACACTTGACTTGAGTATCAAAAGTTTATCTTCATAGTCCTGAGCTTCTTTTACCTGAATGCAGTCGGTTACATCAAAGATACCGAGATCCTGCCGGACATACCTTCGGTACTGATTAACGAGTCCGTTAACGATTTCTGGGTGGCTATTAAGTGCAAATTCATGGTTGCGTTCACCGCGAGGGAAGTATATCTCTCCTCCCCATGCTTTCGTTTCGGGGCGATATCTTCCGTCTTCCATATTTTCACGGATGGTGTTTGTCAAAACCCATCTAACTCTCTCGAGTCCAAACTCACCGCACATGTCCTTGATTATGTTACCATTCAGATGATAGCCATCAAAATTCTGTGAGATAAGGTCGTCAAATCGATTTTTGCATCTTACGTTTTCTGCGTGAGACTCCCGCCACCTTCCAATTTCTCGATTGCGTTCAGCTTCAGAAAAAGAATTGCGATATAACTCTACAGGCATCAGAGTTCCTCCGAGTCAGCAAGCTTTCTTGCGAGATATTTGAAAACTGCCTTCTGCTCGGAAAGCTGCAAGCTATTGATGATGTCAAGAAGAGATGCTTCCTTTTCCACCGCTGCAGGTACTCTGCAATTGTCGCAGATCTTTTCTCGCTTAATTACTACTGTGTTATCGTCCTTTTCCTCAAACGATACAACATCGTTATACGCAAAGCCCTTTCTCAAACGAATTTCAAAAGGGATAGTGATACGTCCGCGCTTACCAAGAATCTTATAAATCTTACTCATTTTCTTTCTCCTTTTTCTTAGTCGTTCAATGTACAGCGTCCGGTCTTTCGGTCGAACAATTCACATTCCTCGCAACCTTCGATATCGCAGTCGAATGTATCCAAGAACACCTCGGTGTTCTGAATCTTCGGATCAAAGCGTTTTCCAAGAATTGCGTCACTGTAGCCGTATCTGTAGCCCTTGTCGTAGCCTTCCATTCTGCCAAAGCCGTTGCCTTCATCATAGCCGTGATCAAAGCCATCTTCATAGCCTTCCGTGTACTCGTCTTCTTCCTCATCTACCACCGTGTCATCTTCAGGCAACTCATGGCAGGGGGGACATTCATCAAGAACGTTGATATGCAACTTTCCTTCCTCAAAGTAGACCTCAAAAGCAGTTTCTTCGGTGATACCGAATGTTTCAACAAGATGCGGGGGAATGTTTACGGTCAATTTGCGATTTCTTTCCATATAATTTTTTTCTCCTTTAATATTTTTTCTGTTTCTTCAAAACCATCGAATAACGATAATTGTCTTGTAAGAGCACCTTTTTCATAGGTATCGTAATTTGATATCAGCAGTTCGGGGTACTGCTTACCCGCTTCATATCGCTGAGCAATATTGGATAGTCTTGTAGTGCTTTCAATCATGATTCCGGGTTGAGAGTAAAGTTCTCGAATATACGGACAGTCATTGTAAGATAGCAAAAATTTACCCTTGATGCTCAACAAAGTGTCACGAAGGCGTATATGGTCCTTTTCTGTGAATCCAACGTCCTCGTAATAATCCTCAGTTTCGAAGTAGGGCGGGTCGAGATAGAACATTGTGTTGGGGCGGTCATACTGCTTTATCAGTTTTTCGAAGTCTTTGTTTTCGATTACTACGCCTTGAAGTCTACGAGAAGCTTCGTGAATAATCGGGAAATTGCGCCACATATTGTGTGGTTGCGCACCAAAGGAATCCAATCCCGATGCATAACTGTATCGAATGATCTGATAGAACAATGCAGCTCTTTTTGCGGGTGATAGGTTTGTGTCAAAACGCAAAAGGTTTCGTGCAATTTCGAAATCTTCTCTTGAATTAAGTCCATACATCAACTCTTTTATAAGCTCATCTGGACAGTCTCTCACGCACCGGTAAAGATTTGCAAGATTTGAGTTGAAGTCGTTATATACTTCGAATTTGGCTGGATTCTTATAAAATAGAACCCAGCCACCGCCGCCAAACACTTCTACGTACCTGTCGCATTCATAGTTGAGTCTTGCGACTATAGCATCACGTAACGCCTTTTTGCCGCCAACCCAACTCATAAAACTGTTCATAGTATCCTTTCCGAGCTGGTGCAAAAAGAAGAGCCGTTTTGCTTTTCTTTTGGCAAAACAGCTCTTTTCGTATTATTTTTTGTTAATTTGAAAGAGACACATTACAAAAACTCCGAATATGCCTCCAATCTAGAATCCGATAAAGAACCTCAACATAATGTCATATCCTCGTCTTCATAGATTTGAGCGTCAGCTGCATCTTCGCCAAGAGAACGAAGGATTGCATTGAAGTCGTTTATGCTTTCGCAATTTCGAATTCCGAAATCTTCGCAACCCTTTCTTACTTCTGCTATCTTTTCTTTTTCTTCGCATTCTTCAGCCATTCGCTCGTTGGGAGCAATCCAAGCTTTTCCTTCTACACGATTCCACCAAAGACAAGTGGGAAAACCAAGCGTTTCATCGCACTGAAAATCAAAGGAAACTTCCGTATCCATGATAGAGCTTAGTTTTTTTACTTCGCTTTCGTAATCATATAATGTGGTGTCCTTACTCAAGAGTCATACCTCCTACTTCCTCTTGCTCATAATTTCCGCTGATATATTCGCTGAAATTTACATTGTCGCCAAGGAAGTGCAATCCGTTATCATAGGTAAGAGGAATGTGATCTGACTCACCGAAATCCAAAGGTTCTTTTGTGATGATTGTTCCACCGTGATTTACCTTTACATATCGCTCGATAGAACGGAACTCCGTTTCATCGTCCGACTGTCGAACATCATAGCAGAACAAGCCTTTCGGAATGTCTTTTCTCGTAAGCCTTTCACTTGAAAACAGTATTTGTTTGTTCTCAAATTCTACGAGTTCGAACTCATCTTCTTCAGCGTAGATGTAATCTGTTTCGGTTGCATTCAAGAGGAGACACATATCTCCCAAATCGCATCCCCATGTATCTGCTGCCCATTCCATCGCTTCTTTTCCTTCGGGAAAATACTCATAGATAGCTTCGCCATCCAAATAAGTCTTTGTGCCACAGTTGTTGCCTATATCTTCATCAGCCCACTGATGCCTGATAGTAACATCCGGGAACATTTCGGACAACCTCTTAATTATAGCGTGAGGAGCGCTCCAAGCTGTCTGGAATCCGAGAATACCAGTTTCCTCATTATATGAGTTACTATAACAGTTCCACTTTGTACCCCAATTGCTAACGCTCCAACTATACCATGTCGGCGAACCATAATCTCGCATATTTTGAATGGCTTTTTGCCCCAATTCAACAAGTTCATCTTCAGAATTATACTTTGTCATATCTTTGATCTCTTCAGCGGTCAACGAGGGATTAACTCCGAAGAGATGAGCGTTGGTTTTCAATTCGTAGAAGAGCTTTAACACTTCGTCTTCTGATACTTTATCTTCAGAAGCTCCGTAGTGCTTTGCATGGGGATTCATTTTCGTGAGACACAAGCTGACACCGTTTGTAGTGCGTGAACCGTCTTCGATATTCAATGCGGCAGGGCGCGGAATCAGCTTGTTGAAATCGAAAGTACCATAACCTAAGCTCTCTTGCTCGCTGCCTTCTTCGGCTTTGATAGTTTCAAGTATCTGCCTAATACGAATGGCATCGCAATCGAACGCAAGGTTATTTTGAATATGATTAGGCATTTGCTACCTCCTTTGTCCTTTCATAATTGTTTTTGATGAACTCTCCTATAGCCGAAATGACAGGTACGCTAACTGCATTTCCAGCCATTTTATAGAGTTGTCCGTCTTTAATGCCTTCGGCAATGACCTTATCAAATTGTTCATCGGTAAATCCCTGAAGACGCCAACATTCACGGGGAGTAAGTCGCCGTACTCTGCCACATCGGAGGATTCCATGTTTATCTGTTACTGTTATCGTAAACATAGGCTCATTGGGTTCTTTGATTCGTCTGCCTTGCTGTCTGACTTCAAGCTTTTCCGGTGTCATAATAGCTCTTGGCTCAACTTCTTCAAATACACCCGAGTGTTCGCCTTTGTGATGGCTGATTCCGGCATTCTGTCTTGCCGTAATACACCTTGCTTCTTCCGTGAGAGTAGGGGGAGGATTCATATCTATGCAAAAGTATCCTTGCGTTGGGTTTGGCGTGACGGTGTGAGCAATTTGTTCTCCTACTCGTCCACGGCGCGAGTTCATTGTTGGATATGCAAGATCGATACTATCTCCGGGATACGCTAACTGATATCCTTGCTTGGTCTTTACCTTGATAGGCAGACTCATGTCATAGAGTCCGGTTTTTCCTCCGAATCCTCCAGCGTTGCTGACAAGGGTTGTGGCGACTCCCCTTGGAGAATAGATTCGGTTTCCTTCTCGTCCGGGAATAATTTGCATAAGAGTTGCTGCATTTGTTTCTCGGAGAGATAGTATTTCTCCGGCACATTTGTCTCTAAGAAATCCGATAATATACACTCTTTTTCGGGATTGGGGGACACCAAAATCCTTGCTGTTAAGCACCTGCCAGACGACATCATACCCCAAGTCAGAAAACGTACTGAGGATGGTCGCAAACGTCCAGCCCCTGTCATGCGAAAGCAATCCGGGAACGTTTTCAAGGAACAGATATGCAGGTCTTTTAACGGCGGCAATCCGAGCGATTTCAAAGAACAGAGTTCCTCTGGCATCTTCAAATCCTCCGCGCTTTCCTGCCAATGAAAAGCTCTGACAAGGGAATCCTCCGCAAATAAGGTCGATATCGGGCAATGAATATGGATCGATTGCTCTTGCGTCATTATAAAATTGTTCACCTCCTGTGTCATATAGAGCTCTGTAGGCTCGTTGCGCATATCTGTCAATTTCACACCAACCTACAGGAACAAAAAAATCGCCGACATTAGTGAGCCCTGATCTGAACCCACCGATGCCGGCGAACATATCTAAATATTTAATTTGATTAATACGTCATACCTCCTTCTTGAGAGAACGCCTCACCTGTTGCTTCTGAAAGCATGTTACGTACTTCATCGGGACAACTATCCCAATCAATGTGGTGGTCGATTTCAAATTGAGGCGTATACCAATACTGATACGGTACTAATTTACGGATGATATCTCGGATTTCTTCGCGCTCATCTCCATGCTCGAGCACACCCTCGGGAGTGAAGAAGGACGTACCCCAATGTTCTCCCGAAGAAGCGCAATCAATGTCAATGAGTGCAATGTAAAGATTGCTGTTTGCAGCCTTAACTACGCCGGGTACTGTAACAAAATGATTGTTTCTCTCCAAATGCGATGTACCATATACCTCCAAATACTTTTCGTGAAGCAATTTAAGGAGATCTGTTGGACAAGACATATCGCCACTCTTATAAGCGTTTTTCATTCCTACCCATTCGCACTGCGGCATCACTTCTGTGTTGACCTTATTGATAAAGATGCGATGAAGCCGTTCGCTTTCTTCTTCTCTCATTTCATAGGAAGTGAGCTTACGAAACTTATCTTCATCGTAAATCATCCCAAGACGTCTTCCATTGTCAAATGTGCAATGAATAGTAGCCAAATCATCTACATGGTCAACTGTTCCTCGTGTGCCTGATTCAATAGGGCGTGGATCGTTCCCCATTGCTTCAAGTACGATTCTTGTTCCAGTGGGATATTCAGCCTTAAGTTTCTCTGCGAGCTCTTCTAAACGTGCGTATTCATTCATATTATTTTCCTTTCATTTTTACAGATGCATTAAACCTTGCTCTGTGTACATTGAGACATAATCTTCCACCTTCGATGCAATGAGTGATATTTCATTGGGAGTTGGCTCGTAACAAAACCAACTTGCTTTTCCGTTGTCATCCCAAATATGAGGCTTTCTATCTCTACTTGCGCCTTTGAGCCCGATAATTTCGTGGAACATGAAATTCTGCGAATCAACTACGCCTTCGGTACGATTGATGATTGAAAGTCTTAGACCTTCGTATTGACCCGCAACTCTCGCTGTGATGAATTCAATCTTAGCTCGCAAGTCGATATCAATAAACGATATCAGTCCTTTTCCGGCATAGATTGTATCGGCTGAAAGCACTTCAGATTCATCAAACATCCGTCTTAATTGTAATTCATAAAAATTCATAGACACCTCCCATAATTTTCATTATTTTTATCTTTCACATTGACAAATTTAAGGATTCGTCTTGATCTTCAGATTCTGTGATGTCAAATAGGAATTTAGGATCTACAATTATTTCCGATTCGTTTCTTCCGTTAAAATATGCGAGAACGTGATTTTTATGAATGTTCGCTTTGTAGACTATACCTTCTTCATCGAACCGTTTTGAAAACCATTCAGCAACATCTTTATCCAATGTCCAAGACAATGCCTTTACATTATCTGAATTGTAAGGTGTTACGCCTCTATAAATTGTTAGCACCGCTGGCAGTTCATCAAAAATCCTTTTCTCGCTTTCAGACATTAGGTGTATTTTATCAGCCAACTCAAACATAGATACCAAATCTTCTGTTGAGAGATTTGAGTCACTGTTTGGATTTTCCGAACGTATCCATGCGTCAGAGAGAATTTGTGAAAAATCTCCGTCTGATAAATAGGGGGCTACAAACTTTAGAAAAGTCATTCCGTAAGGCTTGTTTGTCATCATATAAATCTCAAACGCGCTTTTCGATTCTTTGATCTGCTCCTTGAGCGCCCTTCTCCATTCTTCAGCGTTTTCTTCATTTGCCGTAATGTCAATGAGTTCCGCTTTTCCGTTTTTATTTACCATAGCAAAACCAGAAGATGTGAATGGGTGTTGAATTACAATTGGTGAAAAATCGGTCAAATTGAAGTCCGTATAAAGTAACAATTTAGCCGTCTTCTTTACTAACTCAAGATCCGTATTTAGCATTCAATCACTCCCAGCGCACGCTGAAACAATTCATCGGGCGCGTACTCAATGCAGAAGACATCTTCCTCTACCTTCCTACAATGGTTTTCGAGAAACAGCTCATCTCTTGACATTCTAATCTCCATATAAGCCAACTCCTCGAAAGATGCTTCGTACCGTTTGGCATCTCCATAAATGTATGACTCTGTTTGGATGGTTATAGTCGTATCTTCGTCGATATCGTCAAGAATTTCATCCATAGCTGAGTACATTTCAAGGTCATCAAATGACTTTGGAATACCTCTTGCCAAAAAGGTTTTAGTTTCCTTATCCGACTCTCTGATTGCTGTTATTTTTGAAAATACAACTGCCATTTTACATACCTCCCATACTCATAGCCTGATTGATTCGGTCATTGAATTCCATCTCGTTGTCAATGAAGTAGTCGTCTGAGCCATTCCAGTAACTCACAAATATATCGCCATCATCCGTCTCGATAGCCTGCTGCTCAAATCCTTCGCCAAGTCCATCGGAATTCTGTCCGCAAACCCACTCCTTGAAGCTTTCTTCTTCCTCGGCTGTAAACGGCTCTGTAAGCTTTGCAATGATACAACCATATAAAGTACCGTTTACCGATTCAAAACCCCACTCGGCCGATTTTAGCTTGGCTACGGCGCAGTTACATCCATCGAAGTATTCAGCCATATCGCATTCATCGTTTTCACAATATGATTTCATTTTTCTTCTGATAGCATACTCGTATCTATCTGCGTATCTTCCACCTTCCTCGTAATTTAATGATTCATCAGCATCGCCATAACTGTTTCGACCATAAACGGTTACTGTGATCGGGCAATAGAACTTAGTTTCAATTAGCTTAGGTTGATGCTCTCGAATCATTTGGAACATGCCGAATAAAGAATAATCGGGTGCGCCATTTAAGTGCATCGCTAGCTCAGTTTGGTTCTTAAATGGCAATTCCTCATATCTTCTCACCAATTCGTTGACATTGGATACCACATCTGTGGGCTCGATACAATTGATTAACTTTCTTTCTATCTCTGTATCGCCCGAGAAGGAAACGTCATAGCCATGAGCTTTGTTTTCAGTACAACGAATCAGCCCAGGGCGTTCTTGAATCCCAAGGCTCGATAATGTTTCTGCGAGCTTTACTCGTGGGGCAGGAAGCGGAATATAGGCGGTAGTATTGTTTCTGTGAATAATTAAGTTGATCATATAAATTCCTTTCATTATTATTTTTGGGCGTGATTTTTAGAGGGGGAGTCTCTGCTCCTATAAATGTGTTTTCGGTTTTTCATATTAATATCCTTCCATTCTGTATTTTCTTTTTCGCTCGGCAAGGTTCTTCTTGTCCGTGATATTGAGAAGTGGTGAACCGCTCCTAATTTTGTCTTCTAGACAACAGCAACTTTTTAGAGTGCATTTCTTTCCTTTTCGAAACTTGCAGTATTTGCAATCACAGTCTTCCTTTTTAAAAATATACATTTTTCACCTCAATAAAAAAAGACTTGAATTTTTCAAGTCTTTTTTCGTGGATTTTGGTTATTTTTAAATTATTTTTATCAAATCTAAATCAGACACAATAATTTAACATATTATTTTTTGAAAAAAACAAAAAAGGGGAGATATTTGCGATAAATAATCTCAAATATCTCCCCAAATTGCTGGGGTGAACGGTTCAATTCCGGTCCAGACGCCGAAAAAGCCGATTTGCATCTTTTTATTTTCACATATGATTTTTAATAAAAAAAGCCCCAGAACCCTTGTGGGCTCTGGGTTTTTCGGTTGGCATCTTTTTTGTCAACACGTGTTGGAGGCGACACCCGGATTTGAACCGGGGGATAAAGGTTTTGCAGACCTCTGCCTTACCACTTGGCTATGTCGCCTTATGAGTCAGCCGCGTTTATCACTCTGTGCACCGAACAATAAATACGACCTTTATATTATTCTGCGATCAAATCGCATACCTACTAAAATCGGGTACGACTTTGCGTACCCGTTCTGGAGCGGATTACGGGGCTCGAACCCGCCACCTTCGCCTTGGCAAGGCGACGCTCTACCAAATGAGCTAAATCCGCAAATGTGGTGCCTCCGGTCGGAATCGAACCAACGACACGGGGATTTTCAGTCCCCTGCTCTACCAACTGAGCTACAGAGGCATACAGCAAGGGCTGCACCTTGGAATATGGCGACCCGGATGGGACTCGAACCCACGACCTCTAGCGTGACAGGCTAGCGTTCTAACCAACTGAACTACCGGGCCAACATGGTGGGAACAATAGGGCTCGAACCTATGACCCTCTGCTTGTAAGGCAGATGCTCTCCCAACTGAGCTATGCTCCCATGTGCTTGTCATCTCGCGACGACTTTGATATTATATCATACTGATTTTCAGTTGTCAATAGGTTTTTTGAAATTTTTTAAAAATATTTTTTGTTTTTTATTCCGCCCTAAAAAACCCTTGATTTTACTGACTTTTCGCCCCTTTTTTCTGCTTTTTAAGACACTTTTCACCCTAATTCTAAAATTTTTCTTGATTTTTTATATCGCAAATGATATAATGACCATATATGTGTATATTTACTATGCACTATTCTCTGTGCAAATCGAGACATATAAATTCTCTGAGGCTGAAAGGAGAAAAGCATGGCTAAGACCGAAAAAAAGAAAGGGTGGATGAGACCGAGGCATAAGCTTGTGAGAAATATTCTCAATGTTACTCTTGGTCAGTACACCAAAATCAAATACGGTATAAAGATTGAAAAATTCAAGGAACAAGAGGACCGTCCCTATTTGATACTTCTCAATCACCAGACAGCGTTCGACCAGTTCTTTGTTGGCATGGCATTCAAAGGTGCTGTTTACTACCTCGCATCCGAGGACATATTCTCCAACGGCTGGGTATCCTCGCTCATCCGTTATCTCGTAGCACCTATACCGATAAAAAAGCAAACCACTGACGTTAAGGCTATAAAGACCTGTATCCGCGTTGCCAGAGAGGGCGGCACTATTGCCATTGCCCCAGAGGGACACCGTACATACAGTGGAAGAACCGTATATATGAGCCCGTCTATCGCGCCTTTGGCAAGACGTCTCGGTATGCCTATAGCTCTTTTTAAGATCGAGGGTGGCTACGGCGTTCAGCCCCGTTGGAGCGACGTTGTAAGAAAAGGAAAGATGCGCGCCTACGTTTCTCGCGTGATCCCGCCAGAAGAGTATGCAACACTTACTGATGATGAGCTTTTCAATATTATAGAAAAGGAACTCTACGTTGACGAGGCTAAACTCGACGGTGAGTTCCACCACAAAAAGAGCGCCGAATATCTTGAACGCGCTATCTACTACTGTCCCGATTGTGGCCTTTCCACATTTGAGAGCAACGGCGACATAATAGAATGTAAAAAGTGCGGTAAAAAGATACGCTATATGCCTACCAAGGAGCTCAAGGGTGTGGATGCTGAGTTCCCATACCCCTTCGTTGCACAGTGGTATGACGCACAGTGTGACTTTATGAACTCGCTCGACGTACTCAGCTACACAGATGAGCCCTTATACCGCGAAGAGGGCGACATATATAAGGTAATTCCCTACCAGAAAAAGCAGCTTATCACAAAGGGCGCGAAGATATTGCTCTACGGAGACCGTCTTGAAATGACAGTTGACGGCGAGGAAAAAGTATTCCGCTTTGAGGATACTGCAGCTATAACACTTCTCGGTAAAAACAAGCTGAATATTTACTATTACGATACCATTTACCAAATCAAACCTCCAAAGCGCTTTAATGCTTTGAAATACATAAACATCTACCACCGCCACAAAAATATAACAAAAGGAGACAGTTATGGAAAATTTTTGGGATTATAATGTGTGGGGATTTGTTGTCCTCCTCGGAGTTTTGCTCGGCAGCTTGCTCGTTGCAAATATTTTGAAAAGAGTTATTCGTCCTTTACGGAAATCTCTTATACCGACCTCGGTTTTGGGTGGACTTCTTCTGCTCATCATTTCCACTATATTCAAGGCTATCACCGGTAACGTAATGTTTGACTCTGTGATCTTTGCAGGCAAAGGTATGACAAACCTTGAAATAATTACATATCACACCTTGGCGCTTGGATTTACCGCGTCTGCATTCAAGACAACGGGCGGAAAGCTCACTAAACAGCGCTCCTCCGAGATAATCAACACGGGTGTTACCACGGTATCCACTTACCTGCTTCAGGGTATTCTCGGACTCGCAATCACGATGATCACCGCATTCATTATAAAGGGATTCTTCGTTGCTGCAGGCATTCTTCTTCCCTTCGGCTACGGTCAGGGTACGGGGCAGGCGCTTAACTACGGCAACATTTACCAGACACAGTTCGGCTTCTCGGGCGGCCGTAGCTTTGGTCTTACCATTGCGGCTCTTGGTTTCCTTTGCGCTTCTATCGGCGGTGTTATACACCTCAACGTGGCAAGAAGAAGAAACAAGCTTGTTGCCTCCGAGAGAACAGACGGAACCGCACACAACGAGCGCATAGAATCTCCCAATGAAATTCCTATGCAGGAGAGCATTGACAAGCTGACCGTTCAGATCGCTCTCATCTGTGTAGCTTATCTCTTGGCTTACGTTATGATGGCGGCACTCGGCTCGCTCTTCCCCGGAATGAGAGCTGTTATATACGGCTTCAACTTCCTCCTCGGTGTTCTTGCGGGAACAGTGCTCAAGCTTATTCTCAACACTCTCTACAGAAAGAGAATAATGAGAAAGAAGTTTACAAACAACTTCCTTATGACCCGTATCAGCAACTTCTTCTTTGATATTATGATAGTTGCGGGTATTGCTGCTATCCGTCTTGACCTTCTCGAGGACTACTGGGGCGTTATCCTTATACTCGGTGCTGTCGGTGCTGTTGCAACATACCTTTACAACAGAATCGTCGCAAGAAAGCTCTTTGGCGACTATTGGCAGGAGCAGTTCCTTGCAATGTACGGAATGCTCACAGGCACCGCAAGTACGGGTATCGTTCTTCTCCGTGAGATAGACAAGGACTTCAAGACACCTGCATCCGACAACCTCGTCTTCCAGAACTTCCCCGCTATCGTGCTTGGATTCCCGATAATGTTCTTAGCAACCCTTGCTCCTGTAAAGCCTGTTTTGACACTTATAATCTTCATAGTATTCTTTGCGGTTTTGAACATATTCCTTTTCAGAAGCAAGATATTTAAAAATAAAAAATAAAAAATATTGCCGAGGCTCAAATGAGCCTCGGCTTTTTATTATTTTCTTGAAACCAAGCTGCGCGCCCAGTTGACCTTTTTCAAAAAGACATATCCAAAAGCGCACTTTACAGCTTCTGCAAGTGTGCCTGCGATATAGATCCAATAAATAGAAATGCTTGTAAAATTAGCAAGCAAAGATACTGTAGGAAGAACAATTACCCACATATATACACTGTCAAAGATAAATGTAATTCCCACTCTTCCACCTGATCTGAGTGTGAAATACGCGGCATTTACATAGCATAAAAACGGCATCGCACAACTGGAGATAACTATCATAAAAGTTGCCAACGAACGGACATTATCGGGAGCATTATAAATCATAGGAAACACCTTAGCGAGACATATCATCAAAAGTCCGATTCCTGTAGCAGCAAAAATTGAAAATACTATCATTTTTCTATCGGTGTCACGAGCGCCCTCTGTGTCCCCCGCTCCGAGTTGATTTCCAACGACGATAGCTATGGAACTGCTAAGGGAGAGATAAACGACCGAGAAAAGATTTATAATGGTAGAAGCAATATTCTGTGCGGCGACCACCTCAAGACCGCCCGTGGAGTATGCTTGGTTGCGAAGTGTGATAGCGACAGCCCAGAAAAACTCGTTAGCTATAAGAGGTAACCCTTTGATCGTGATGCGACAGAAAAGCGCGCGAGGGATATAAAGAGAACGGTAAGCACCGACTAGATACGGGCATTCTTTTTTGTGTGAGTGTCCCCAACCAACAAGGACAGCAAGCTCTACAAATCGAGCTATAACCGTTGCTATAGCAGCGCCAACAACACCAAGAGCAGGCATGCCAAACAGTCCAAAAATAAGAACGGCATTTAAAAAGAAATTGGTCGCGACCGCACTCAAGCTTGCCACCATGGGAACAAAGGTATGTGCCGTTTCACGCATAGTAGAAGCATATGCCTGCGAGAGTGCATAAGGGATAAGTCCTAAAAGCATCACCCACAGATATTGCTTGCCGTAAAAGAGCGCATCTTCGGGCGAGAGTCCCGGAGTTCCACTCTCCATCTGCAAAAAGAGCTTAATAAGCTGATCGTCGAAAGTCGAAAAAGCAGCAACACCTATAGCACCAACAAGCAGGTTTATCAATATTTTAAAGCGAAAGGTATGTCGCTTGCCCTCTACGTCGCCTTGACCGTGGAATTGCGCGGTGAAGATACCTGCCGCACTGACTGCACCAAACACCAGAAGATTAAAAACAAAAACAAACTGATTTACTATAGAAACGCCCGACATAGCGGCTGTCGATACTTGTCCTACCATTATGTTGTCAAGCAAGTTGACAAGGTTTGTAATGCCGTTTTGTATGATCATAGGACCTGCTATGGCAAGTACTGTTTTATAAAACTTTTTATCCCCAATATATCGAGCAAGAAAGCCTTTTTTCAACATGAGACACCTCGAAATTTTTATGTTCATTTCATTATATCACAACCTAAAAATATTAACAAGAGGATTGAGGAGTTTTTGGAAAGTTATAATGGAAAGCTAACTACCGCCACTCATTGCTCCGACGCATCAGCAAAACAAAAATCCTCTACCTTGCGCGAGTGGCTTCTTGCGCGGAGCGCATCAGCAAAACAAAAATCCCACACCTTGTGGTGTGGGATTTTGTTTTGGTGACCCGTACGGGAATCGAACCCATGTTTTCAGCGTGAGAGGCTAACGTCTTAACCGCTTGACCAACGGGCCGCGTCCTTGCGACTTTGTTATTATATCACATACTTTTTAAAAATGCAATACCTTTTTTAAAAAAAGTTGAAAAAATTTTTTATTTATTTTTTATCTCTCAAAAAGAGCTTTTGAAGCTTTTAAATTTATATTTATTTTATTTAAAAAAGCCCTTGATTTTATTTTTGGGGTATGATATAATAAATGCCGTGGTGCGTAACACCTTATTTGCCGGTGTGATGGAATTGGCAGACGTGCTGGACTCAAAATCCAGTGGTAGCGATACCGTATCGGTTCGACCCCGATCACCGGCACCAAACAAAAAAGCTGTCTTATTTTAAGACAGCTTTTTTGTTTTTCTTTTATGACTGAGCCATTTTCATTTCTTCAGACTTCTCTGCCGTACGGTTTATGTCCTCGGGGTCTCTGTAGGTAGGAACAAGTCGGCGTATAGCGTTCTTAACAGCTCCATTTACAGCGTTTTCCTCGAAAAGCACAACAGCGCGATTAAGTTCCGCGAGCTTTTCATCAACGGCTTCTCTGGTGAGCGGTTGATCGCGCTCGATAAATATCATATTATTAGAGGTCTTACTGAGAAATTCGGTTTTCATCAAAAGCTCCTCAAAGAGCTTCTCTCCGGGACGAAGTCCGATCTCCTCTATCATAATATCCCTGTTCGGAACAAAGCCCGAGAGCCTTATCATATTCTCCGCAAGATCGTATATCTTGACAGGCTTGCCCATATCAAGCACGAAAAGCTCCCCGTGCTTTGCCATAACTCCCGCAGTCATAACGAGCTGGCTCGCCTCGGGAATAGTCATAAAGTAACGGATTATTCGCTTATCGGTAATAGTTACGGGGCCGCCGTTTTCTATCTGCTTTTTAAAGAGCGGAATTACCGATCCGTTTGAACCGAGAACGTTTCCAAATCGAACTGCGGCAAAAGAGGTCTTACTGTCAACTCTGCACTGTATTACCATCTCACAGAGTCGCTTTGATGCGCCCATGATATTCGTGGGGTTGACCGCTTTGTCTGTGGAGATAAGTATAAACTTCTCTACACAGTATTTCTCAGCAACGTTTGCCGTGTTATAGGTTCCTATAACATTATTCTTGATAGCCTCACATGAGCTATCCTCCATAAGGGGCACGTGCTTATGCGCCGCTGCGTGGAACACTATATCAGGGCGATGCTTTTCGAAAACATATTCAAGTCTTGCAACGTCTCTTACTGTTCCTATTTCAACGACAAGCTCAAAGCTTCCCTCATATCTTCTGAGGAGCTCCTGCTGGATCTCATACGCATTGTTTTCATAGACATCGAAAACTATAAGCTTTTTAGGAGAGCACTCTGCTATCTGACGGCAAAGTTCACTTCCTATAGAGCCTCCGCCACCTGTAACGAGTACTGTTTTTCCCGAATAGTACGCCTCTGTCTCTGACGATTTTATAGATAGCGGATCTCTGAAAAGCAAGTCCTCTATCTGGAAGTCACGAATAACTCTCTTAGTATCCTTTTTATTTACGTCCTGTATCGGCGTATCGTATATCTTTACATTGCAGCCGAGCTCTTTATAAAAATCGCATATACGGGCGAGTCTCTCGCCATCCACTCTTGCCATTGCGATAACGACGTCGGTTATATTATATCTATCTCTGTACTCGGTGAAGTTTTTGGGTGAGCAAACCTTGATGTCAGCTATAGTTCCGTCTATCTTTGTCTCGTCAGAGTCCACAAAGCACACGGGCTTATATTTTGATCGGTGATTACTGATAAGCTCATTTGCGAGAGACACACCGAGCATTCCCGCTCCGATTATAGCTATATTCGTTTCAGGTCCAACGCCCAAATTTCTACTTTTTCTGCGTCTTACATACAACAAATGATAGCTATATCTCGATATAAGTGTCAGCAAAAGATTAAGAGCACTTGCGGTAACAAAGAAGATAAGTATTATATCGAAATCAAATAATATAGCTACACCGCCCGCAAAGACTGTTCCTATACCGTCACCGAGGATAAGCTTGAAATACGAACGTGTGTTTTCGTATCTCCAGATAGTCGAATATGTTCCAAGGGCAAAACGAGCCGCAAATACAGATGCGAAAAGCACTAAAGCAGATATAAGGTACATGCCCGTATCAGTCACCGAAAATTCGCTCAAAATAAGATTTGAAAGCAAATAATAAGAGCTGATAACAGCAAAAAAACAACCTATATCAAATAATAAAAGGAATGCACTTTTCAAATTAAATCTCATAATAAAACACTCCAAAAAAGTATTTTACCCGAAAAGCTCGGATAATGAGCGATGCGTCTTACAATCTATGTAACTCAGCTATTGTTTTGATTATATCACAAAAAAATCAAAATGTCAAGGAAAAGCAACATAATGCGACAATGCCATTATTCGCCACTATGTATAATAGACGCGCATTTACCGCCCGCCACAATAAAGTGGTCAAAAAGCTTTATGCCAAGATGCTTCAGGCACTCCTGAACTCGCATCGTAACGTCGATATCCTCACGTGAGGGACGAGTTGAGCCACTTGGATGATTATGCGCCAAAACCACATATCTCGCATTGACTCGCAGAACCGATTTGACAAGCGCGTCCATTCTGATCGATGAATAGTCAGATTCTCCGTCACAAAGTTTTTCACAGTCAAGATATTTAAAGTTTGAATTGAGAAGCAAAACATAGACAGATTCATAACTGTCGTTTGAAAACAGTCCCAAAAAGAAATGCTGTATATCGTTTATACTCTTGAAATGGATTCTTTTATCGGCTGATACCCCTCTCGTTCTGGTATTGACGGCAAATACAGTCTTTATCAGTATAGCTGTATTTCTGCCAACACCTTCTACGCTTGAAAGCTCTTCAAAGCTTGCTTCTATAACACCCTTGAGAGATCCAAATCTGTCTATCAAGCGATGTGCTATGTCATTTGTGTTGAGTCTTGGTATCGAGTAAAACAAAAGCATCTCAAGCAGCTCGTGGTCGCTAAACGCCGCATCGCCACACTTTTCAAATTTTTGCTTTACTCTTTCCCTATGTCCGCTGTGCATTATGATCTCCAAAATTACTTTTGATTATTTTTAATGTATTCGATGATAGCTTCGCATCCTCGAGAAACATCACTGTAGGTAACGTCAAAGCTACCTGTGAACCAAGGATCTGCAACGTCGCGATCCTCACCGATAAAACTCAAAAACTTTATTATCTTTCCGTCGGGGTCTCCGCCGAGCATTCTGTGCATATTTCTGATATTTGCGCTATCCATTCCGATAAAGAGATCGTAGTTTGGGTAGTCCTCGCGTCTGAGTTGTATAGAATATTTGCCCGCCGAGGATATATTATGTTTTGCAAGCTCTGCTCTTGCAGGCGGATATACGGGATTTCCTATCTCCTCTGTGCTCGTTGCTCTTGAGCATACCGACGCGCACTCAGTCATTCCCCTCTCCTCCAGCATATTTTTAAGAACCAGCTCCGCCATAGGCGAGCGGCATATATTTCCGTGACAAACAAACATTATACGAATCATTTTATCCTCCAAAAAACGCACATTTACCTATTTATTCTATCATAAGTTTTATAAAAATGCAAGAGAATAGAAAATAAAAGCCTCGCCGCAAATATTGCGGCAAGGCTTTTTATATTGCTTTTCACTTTATTATTTCCTTGAAAATAGGTACGAGCTTTGAGGATACGATCTTGTGTCCGTCACGAAGTGGATGAAGCGGCTCAAGCGGGATCCAACCAAAGGTATCAACGTAATTTACATTTGTACCGTTCTTTTCATTGTATGCTTTGATCGCCTCGCCAAGCTCGGTATGGAATGCTCCGCAGAAAGCGGAAACGCAAATGATAGTAGCCTTGGGCTGACGTGCTCTTACAACATCGAGAAGCTTTATATATTCCTCTACGTATCTCTCTGCCCCTCTCGGTCTGTCATTAGCGCCGTGATTTATTACCACTATATCGGAGGTATGAGTAATGGGAGAATCGCAGAAATTGTAGGGGTATGAAAGAGGTGCGGGCGGAACCTTTGAGTTTCCTGCCTTGGTAACACCAACTGCTCCATATCCCATAAATACGGGTCTCAAATCAAGTGCCTCGGCTGTGAGCCAAGCGTATGTAGCGCAAACGTCATCCTGATATATTCTGTCGAGGTCATCGCTCTCGTATTGAGGCTCGCCGTCACCAAAGTAGTCAACGTCGATAAGAACGCCCTCTGTTATAGAGTCACCAACGAACTCGATAATTCTGCGGTCATCTTCACCGATAGCAACGGGCTTTTCGGTGTCAATTCCTCTGAAGGACACCTTGCCGTGGAGCGGTCTGTACCAGCGTCTGTAGACCTCCTGAGTGCTCTTGAAGATAATGCGACAGATATGTTTGCCTTCGTCCTTTGCCATAATTCTGAGATAAGCGTCTATCGGAGCTTCAACCATAGCTCCTCCGTCCACCTGTATCCAGAGGTGCAAGAAGGGTGCTCTGTTGCCCTCGATATCAAAGCACGCCATTGCCATTCTGCCCTCAAAGGCAAACTCTATGTAAGCGCCCGTTGTGGTGGCCTCGGCATATCTTTCATCTGTAGTATCCCATCTTCCCGTAAGTCTTATGGACGGGTCTCTATATGAAACAAACATTTGATTCCCCCCTTATTTTTTCATAGTCTCGATATATCCGAGAATGATATCCACAGCCTTGTCAAAGGATATTCCAGACGTGTTTACGCAAAGGTCGTAGTTTGAGAGGTCGTGCCAGTCCTCGCCCGTATAGTACTCATAATAAGCGGCTCTGGACTTGTCTATCTTCTCTATCGTACGCTTTGCCTCGCTCGGCTTCATTCCGTAAAGCTCGGTAACGCGGTCGAGAGAGGTCTCGAGATCAGAGTAAAGATAGAGCTTTATTACGTTCGGATCGTCTTTCAGAATATAGTTACCGCATCTGCCGATGATGACACAGTCTCCCTTATCCGCAAGCTGCTTCATTATCTTTGCCTGATAGTTGAAGAGGTTGTCACTTGAAATGAACTCCGTGCTGTTGGGGGAGAGCACGTACTCTCCGTAGCTTCTGTTATATTTCTTGAAAAGGCCGCTCTTTGCTTTTTCGTCTGCTTTACCGAAAAGCTCGATATTTATTCCGCTTTCCTCGGATGCGAGCTGGAGCAGCTCGTTATCGTAAAAATCAAGATTGAGTTTCTTTGCGAGAAGCTTTCCTACCGTTCTACCTCCGCTACCGAATCCTCTGGCGATAGTTATTACTGTTTTTGACATACCTTACCTCCAAATAATAAAGATTTTATTTTCTGTTGACCTTGTCAATAAACTTCAAAAATGCATCTCTTCCCTCGCTCGTGCGCTTAAAAACACCCGCATCGGAAAGAATTTCAAGATAGGTCCTGCCTATCTCTGCCCTGAGTATCTCGTCTGTATTGTTCTCGGAAAAATCATATTTCCCGGAAAATCTCTCGTACCAAGCCTTGTGCTTTGCTATATGCTCGTTTTCAGAAAAATCCCTGCCAGAGAGGATATATTCCTTCATCAGCTCTATCTCTCGCGCAAGCCTTGAGGGGAGCACCGCAAGCCCCATGACCTCGATAAGCCCGATATTTTCTTTTTTTATATTGTGTTTATCCGTGTGAGGATGATAAACCCCAAAGGGATGCTCCTCGGTTCTCTTATTGTTTCGCAATACGAGATCTATCTCGTATCTGCCGCCTCTTATCCTTGCGATAGGAGTTATCGTATTATGCGGCTCACCGTCGCTCTCGCGCAAAATAAATACGTCCTTATCCTCATATTCGCGCCACGCGATTAGTATCTGCTCGCACAGATCTGCAAGCTCCACTCTATCGTCAGAAGCAAGTCTTATAACAGACATCGGCCACTTGACGATCCCCGCCCTTACCCTTTCGTAACCCGAAAAGCAAATCGGAGTTTCAACGTGGGCACGCTCCATAGGAAAGCTGTGTCTGCCACCCTGAAAATGGTCGTGTGAAAGTATAGAGCCTCCAACGATTGGGAGCTCAGAATTAGAGCCTATAAAATAGTGCGGAAAGATATCGAGAAAATCCAAAAGTCTCTCAAAGGTCTCTCGCTCGATATTCATAGGTCTGTGCTTATCACTTATCGCGATACAATGCTCATTATAATAAACGTAAGGTGAGTACTGAAAAAAGTACTCCTCGCCGCCGAGCCTTATCGGTATCATTCTGAGGTTTTGACGCGCGGGAGAGATAAGCGTTCCCGCATAGCCCTCATTCTCGTGACATAGAGCACACAAAGGATACGTGTCACTTTCTGTTTCTTTGGCGCGCGCGATATCAAGCGGATCCTTTTCCGGCTTTGAGAGATTTATACTCACCTCAAGCTCTCCGAACTCGGACGGATAGGACCACTTTATATCCTTTTCTATTCTGTCTCGACGTATATAATTAGAATTCTGACAAAGCGCGTAAAAATAATCTGTAGCGGCTTTGGGTGATGCGTTGTATGCCTCACCGAAGCGGTGAATGACTTCCGAGGGTCTGGGCGTCAGTATTCCCATAAGCTTTGTATCAAAAAGATCTCTGCGGGAAATCGTATCTCTGTCTATAAGCCCTTCTTTTACCGCATACGTACTCAGTTCATTGAGTATCTCGCAAAGGGGTGCGATTCTACCGCCTTCTCCCGTCTCGTATTTTGACACTCCAAGCTCGCGCATTATGATATTGGTCATATAGACTCGGTCAGAGTCCTCTATAAGGTGGTAATTTGCGGCGTAGTCTACCAGCTGTGCTATTCTGTAAGAAATGCTCATAAACAAAATCTCCCACGAAATAATTTTATCATAAAAAAACAACCGTGTAAATAGCTTTGAGAATTATTTTGCCACAGTAGGATGTTTTTTCATATTTATTTTGAGCATTTTATTAGCAAAATAAAATTTATTTTTTCGACGTTTTTTTATTTTTCAACAGGGCTCAAAAAAGTCTACGACACTCCTGCGACACGTATACGACAGACCTATGACACATTTTCGACTTTTATGTGTATTTGTACCAAAGAAAAAATTAAAAGATATGCTTTTTTCTACCCTGTATCTTTTTGTACGAATTTTTCGACAAAAAATCGTCTATTTTGGATATTTACAAAGCAAAAATAAAAGCGTATAATTAAGAAGCTGTCGTCGGCACCAACTTACACAGCGTCACGCACAATAGATATCGACTCTATGCCAAATATCAATCTTATGATATCCCTGAGCAAGGCGATCTCTGTTGTGCCTTTTTTATAAAATTGCTGTTTACAAAATCTCTTTTTTGTGATAATATAATATTGTAAAAACCGTTATAAAACTTCACGGAGGATATTATGGCTAATTGGAATGAGATCAAAACAAACGTAGGCACAGCGGCAGGAAAGACACTCAGAGCTGCCGGAGAGCTTGCGGATATAGCAAAACTCAACATCAAAGTTAAGGCTCTCAGCGTAAAGCTCAGCGGCAAATTTGAAAAGCTTGGCCGTCTCACCTACAAGCAACTCAAAACAGAGACCTCTTATGCAGAGGATATCGCTGTAGTTATAGCTGATATAGATGGGCTCAGAGCTGATATAAAGGCTCTTAAGGAAGAGATAGAGCTTGCAAAACAGGCTCGGGCTGAAGCAAAGCGCGAGCGCCAGGAGGACTGCGACGCGTGTGCTGATGAAGGCACAGAGGAATAAACTAAAAAAACAAAAAAGGTCAACTCAAACGAGTTGACCTTTTTTTAGTTTTTAAGAGAGTGGATAGGCGCGGGAATTCTGCCGCCGCGCGCGATAAAGTCCGCACAGGAATAGTCGCTGATCTTCATTACGGGAGCATAGCCTAAAAGTCCACCAAAGACAACACTGTCCCCTGCACTCTTTCCATATGCGGGAATAACTCTGACCGCCGTTGTCTTTGTATTAGCAACACCGATAGATATCTCGTCCGCGATAATTCCGCAGATAGATGTCGCGGGGGTATCTCCCGGGATAGCTATCATATCAAGACCTACCGAACAAACTGCCGTCATAGCCTCAAGCTTTTCAAGTGAAAGCGCACCGCACTCAACAGCGTCTATCATTCCTGCGTCCTCAGACACGGGAATAAATGCGCCCGAAAGTCCACCGACGTGCGAGGACGCCATAACTCCGCCCTTCTTTACCGCGTCGTTAAGGAGAGCGAGTGCCGCCGTCGTTCCGTGGCCACCGCAACGCTCAAGGCCCATTCCCTCAAGAATATGTGCCACAGAGTCTCCAACCGCGGGTGTGGGGGCAAGAGAGAGGTCAACTATACCAAAGGGTACACCAAGTCTCTTTGAAGCCTCAGTAGCCACAAGCTGTCCCATTCTGGTTATCTTGAATGCTGTCTTTTTGATTATCTCCGCGAGAGTCGAAAAGTCGCACTGCCCTGCTCTGCGAATAGCGGAGCTGACAACACCGGGTCCTGAAACACCGACATTGATAACGCACTCTGCCTCACCAACTCCGTGGAATGCGCCTGCCATAAAGGGGTTATCCTCAGGCACGTTTGCAAACACAACGAGCTTTGCGCAGCCGATAGACTCGTTATCGCGGGTAAGATATGCGGTCTTTTTGATGATATCTCCCATCATCGCAACAGCGTCCATATTGATACCCGCCTTGGTGGAAGCGACGTTTACCGAGGAGCAAACAAGCTCTGTCTCGGAGAGAGCGCGAGGTATCGACTCTATAAGGTTTCTCGCGTTTGTAGTAAAGCCCTTCTGCACGAGTGCGCTGTATCCACCGATAAAGTTTATACCGAGTGTATGTGCCGCTCTGTCAAGCGTTTTCGCTATCTTTACGTAATCGTCGGGGGTGTATTTTCCACCGATAAGAGATACGGGAGTTACGGATACGCGCTTATTGATTATCGGTATTCCGAGCTCCTTCTCTATATCCTCGCCAACACGGACGAGGTCCTTTGCCTTTGTTGTTATCTTGTCGTAAATGCGCTCGCACACAACGTCGATATCGTCAGAGGCGCAGTCATAAAGGGAGATACCCATCGTTATCGTTCTGATATCGAGGTTTTCCTCCTTTATCATGTTTATAGTTTCAAGTATGTCGTTTATATCAACGTTTATCATCTTCTATCCCTCAGATCCTGTGCATTGAATTGAAGATGCTCTCGTGCATAGCACGAATATCGAGATTATTCTCTACGCCAAGCTCTCTCATTTCGTCAACGAACTGTGTGAATGGCATGGTCATATCGTCGATATCTATAACCATTATCATCGCAAAATACTCCTTGAGTACACTCTGCGATATCTCTGTTATATTAGCGCCAACGTCAGCGCATTTTGCGCTGACCTTAGCGATGATTCCTTTAGTATCCTGTCCTACTACAGTAACTACAGCTTTCATTTGGTGGTCTACCTTTCCTTTATTCCTCTTCTGCAACGACCGCGATGCCGAGCTCGATAAGTCCGTTAGGATCAGGCTCGGAGGGACACTTGGTCATAAGCTCGGATGCGTTCTGCACCTTCGGGAAGGCGATAACGTCTCTGATATCCTCAAGACCGAGAAGAAGTGTTACAAGTCTGTCAAATCCAAATGCGAGACCGCCGTGAGGAGGCACACCGTACTTGAATGCTTCTATGAGATAGCCAAACTTATTGTTTGCTTCCTCCTCGGACATGCCGAGTGTCTCGAACATCTTGGACTGGATAGCTCCGTCATGGATTCTTATAGATCCGCCGCCCAGCTCTGTTCCGTTGAGAACGATATCGTATGCCTTAGCACGAACTCTGCCGGGCTCTGTCTCAAGGTACTGAAGGTCCTCGTCCATAGGAGATGTGAAGGGATGGTGCATTGCATAGTAGCGTCCGTCCTCCTCGCTGTACTCGAAGAGCGGGAACTCTGTAACCCAGAGGAATCTGAAATCCATAGGATCGAGAAGTCCGAGTCTCTTTGCGCACTCGCAACGAAGCGCTCCGAGAGAGTCGAATACTACTTTATTCTTATCTGCAACGATAAGGATAAGGTCGCCCGCCTCTGCGCAGAGAGTTGCCTTGATATCCTCGTTTTCTTTTTCTGTGAGGAACTTAGCGTAAGAGGAAGAAATGTCGCCACTCTCTGCCCACTTGAGCCAAGCAACACCGCGTGCCTTATAGGTCTTTGCGAACTCTGTAAGCGAGTCTATCTCCTTGCGGGAGAACTTTGCTCCACCCTTTACGTTGATAGCTCTTACAGATCCACCTGCCGCAACAGCGCCTGCGAACACCTTGAATTCGCTATCCTTAACGATCTCGGATATGTCGTTGAGCTCAAAGCCAAAACGAACGTCGGGCTTGTCCGAGCCAAAGCGATCCATAGCCTCTCTGTAGGGCATACGGACAAAATCATAGTCAAGCTCCTTACCGAAATACTCACGGAAGAGGTACTTGATAAAGCCCTCGTGCATCTTCATAACGTCGTCTGCTGTAACGAAGGACATCTCTGTATCTATCTGTGTGAACTCGGGCTGACGGTCAGCGCGAAGGTCCTCGTCTCTGAAGCAACGAGCGATCTGGAAATATCTGTCGTATCCCGAAACCATGAGAAGCTGCTTATAGAGCTGGGGAGACTGAGGAAGCGCGTAAAACTTTCCGCGGTGTACACGGCTGGGAACGAGATAGTGTCTTGCTCCCTCGGGCGTAGGCTTACAGAGGTTAGGCGTTTCGATATCGATAAATCCGTTCTCTGCATAGTAGTCTCTCGCAATCTTACCGATCTTGGATCTTGCAATTATATTTCTCTGCATATCGGGACGTCTGAGGTCGAGATATCTGTGCTTGAGTCTGAGCTCTGCATTTACGTTGCTGTTCTCTACTATCTCAAAGGGAGGTGTTGCAGCTGCCGAGAGAATTTTGAGCTCGTCAACCGCTATCT
>JAZOLL010000027.1:0-7507 GCA_045653105.1 Eubacteriales bacterium | reverse complement strand
AACGCCTATTGTGGAGTGGTTATTGAGAGCAAGTGCTTCACTCTGGTCGCGCTCAAAGGTTGCAACGAGTCTCTCATCCTCTCCAAAGAGGGCGTATATCTCCTCTCTCGACCCTATGCCGAGAGCTCTTTCAAACATAGTCAAGGGCAGCTTGCGGTTCTTGTCGATACGAACGAACATAACTCCGTTTACGTCACACTCGTACTCTATCCATGCTCCGCGATAAGGGATTATCGTTGCCGCGTAAGTCTCCTTACCCGACTTGTCGATATCAGAGGAATAATACATTCCGGGAGAACGTATGATCTGGGAAACGATAACTCTCTCTGCACCGTTGATAACGAAGGTTCCTGTCTCTGTCATCAGCGGGAACTCGCCCATAAATATATCTGTCTGCTTTACCTCTCCTGTCTGCTTGTTAGTCAGACGAACGTTTACCTTGAGAGGCGCTGCGTAGTTCGCATCTCTTTCCTTGCACTCCTCGACCGTGTACTTGGGCTTAGAGTCTATCGAGTAAGAAACGAACTCGATAACAAGGTTTCCTGAATAGTCGGTTATGGGAGATACGTCTCTGAGCACCTCCATAAGTCCCTCTTCAAAGAACCACTTGAAAGATTTTGTTTGAACTTCGACAAGATTGGGAAGATCGAGAGAAAAACGGGATCTCGAAAAGCTCATTCTCGTGTTTTGACCAAGCTTCTGCTCTTTTACATTGACCATTAATTCAATCACTCCATTCAAAATACTTTGCACCGCGGACCAAACCCGCCGAGCTGATATCTGCACGCTAAATTATTTTCCTCTGTCGCACCCCGCTCCCGTAGCCTTCAAAACCCAAAAGCGCAAGTCTGACAGCACCTTTCGTCACCGTTCGACGAAAAGCGTATATATAATATAACGAAACAAACACCCGCAAAATCCACTTTTTAATCACAAACAGGACACAAAGTGGCATTTTAATGCAGTTTATAATTATAGCACGTCAAAGTCAAGTTGTCAAGAGATTTTTACAAATCTTTTTCATATTTTTAATCTAATTAACATATTCTATCCGAATAGGCTATTTTTTCCCTTTTTTAAGGATTTTTTATTTTTCTTAAAAATTTTTTCAAAAAACTATTGCATTATGAAAAACTTTGTGATATTATATGTAAATGTATGGACGATTACGGTTCGCATCCTCTCAGGCAAACCGTTAGGACTGATAATATTTTACGGAGGTGGATTCAATGCCGAATATTAAGAGTGCTAAGAAGAGAGTTATCGTTACACAGACAAAGACTCTCAGAAACAAAATGTTCCGCACACAGCTCAAGACTGATGTCAAGAAGTATCAGGCTGCTCTCGCAACAGGCGACCAGGCTGCTGCTCAGGCTGCATACAGAGCTGCTGTAAAGAAGATCGACCAGGCTGCTGCTCGCGGAATCATTCACAAGAATGCTGCTGCTCGCAAGAAGAGCCAGTTCACAAAGGCTATAAACAATATGTAATTTTAACCGTACATGGTTCTCACCGCTATGTACGGTTATTTACTTTTTACCACAAAAAACCAACGGAGGTAAAAATGATATATTCTAAGATCTCACATTTGATAGGAAAAACCCCTCTCTTTTTACCGGAGAATTATATAAACGAAAAGAAACTCAGCGCAATGCTTCTTTTAAAGCTTGAATATCTCAATCCCACGGGAAGCGTAAAGGACAGAGCCGCGCTTTCTATGATAGAGGCGGCAGAGAGATGTGGCACGCTCTCGGAGGGTTCCGTCATAATCGAGCCCACGAGCGGCAACACAGGAATAGGACTTGCCGCCATCGCCGCGTCAAAGGGATACAGAACTATCCTAACCATGCCCGAGACTATGAGTGTTGAGCGTGTAAAACTGCTCCGCGCGTATGGAGCTGAGATAGTACTCACCAATGGAGCACTCGGCATGCAGGGAGCGATCGACAAGGCAGAGGAGCTTGCAAAGGAGATACCTAACAGCTTTATTCCCTCTCAGTTTGATAACCCCGACAATCCAAAAGCTCACGAGATGACCACAGGCCCCGAGATATGGGAGGACACCGAAGGAAAGGTCGACGTTCTTGTAGCGGGCGTTGGCACAGGCGGTACGCTTTGCGGCACAGCGAGATATCTGAAGAGCAAAAGATCCGACATCAAGATAATCGCGGTCGAGCCCGCATCCTCTCCCCTTATTTCCGAGGGCAGAGTCGGCGCGCACAATCTTCAGGGTATCGGCGCGAACTTCATATCGAAAAACTTTGACCGCTCTATAGCCGACGAGGTGATAACCGTCACCGAGGAGGACGCATACGCAGCGGCAAGAGAACTTGCGAAACGCGAGGGTATCCTTTGCGGCATTACGTCGGGCGCGGCACTCCACGCGGCAACCGAATATGCAAACCGCGAAGAGACAAAAGGCAAAAGCATCGTCGTTATCCTCCCCGACACGGGAGCGAGGTATCTCTCAACACCACTTTTTGAATAAATAAATATCCCCCCGTAAAACGGGGGGTATTTCAGTTTCGGGCATAGCTCTAATATTACAGGCTGCGCACAAGTGCGCTTTTTGTTGGCGTGCCAGCCATGCATCTATTACGTACACCCCGCTCAAGCGGGACTAATTCTAAGCCTCCCTTGTGTAAAGGGAGGTGGCACGGCTTGCCGTGACGGAGGGATTGTAAAAAGCGATAATCTACACAAAACAATCCCTCAGTCAGCTTCGCTGACAGCTCCCTTTACACAAGGGAGCCTTTGACACAAGATCATTCTACGCTGAATTTTTATTTGCTTTCTGCTCATCGGCAAAGCCTTTACGGAACCCCGCCATAGTGGCGGGGTTTTCGTCTTACAATAAAAGAAGCTTGGAAAATCTCCAAGCTTCTTTTTATTTTACTTCTTCTTTGCAAATCTTATAGAGGTTATAACTACATCCTCATTGGGCATATCCTGACCGTTGGTAGCCACTCTTGCGATAGCGTCAACCACCTCTATACCGTCAACAGTGTAACCGAATGCCGCATAGTCGCCGTTGAGATGAGGGCTCTCCGCGTGCATTATAAAGAACTGAGAAGACGCGGAATCCTTAACGTTTGTTCTAGCCATAGAGATAACACCGCGAACGTGGAGGAGGTTGTTCTCAACTCCGTTTGATGCAAACTCACCCTTAATGGTAGCAGCGTCCTTCTCGTTCATATTGGGGGTGTATCCGCCGCCCTGTATCATGAACATAGGAATTACTCTGTGGAAGATAAGTCCGTCGTAGAACTTCTGAGATACGAGCTTTTTAAAGTTCTTTACAGTCTCTGGCGCAACGTCGGGGAAAAGTCTGATGAGCATCTCTCCGTAACCCTCGACTTTGATAATAACGTAATCCGTCTCGGAGTCGGTCTCAACAAACTCCTCGATGTTTGCCGCAGAGAGGTCTATCTCCTCAAACTTCGGGGGCTCTTTTTCGCAGGAGATCATACAAAACGCCACAAGCAAAAGTGCCAGCGCGAGTGTGATAATTCTTTTCATATTTAAAGATCCTTTCGTTTTTTCTTACCAGATAATTTTATCAAATTATTATATGCTTGTCAATAAGATTAGCCAAAATGAAATATTTTCCCCGCCTCGGAGCATAATATTACTAAAAAATCGCTTCGGGGGATATATGGAAAAACGCAGCTATACCGAGTGGGCAGCTCGGCTTTTTTGCCTTTTGGTGATAGTCTTTTTTATATGGTTTCTTTTTGAATACACACTCGGCGTACTCTTCCCTTTTGCCGCAGGCTTTGCAATAGGCGTGCCGATACATCTGCTCTCGCAAAGAATAACCAAAAAGCGAAAGCTTGCCCAAAAGATCTGCTCGATACTTTTGCTTTTGCTTTTGATATGCGCTTTGGTCACACTTATAGGCGGTCTTTTGAGCAGACTTCTCTTTGAGGCGGAATCTCTCATAGAGTGGCTGCAAAGTGAGGAGAGCGGATTTTCAGAACGCCTCTCTGCTCTACTCGAATCTCTGAACAAGCTCTCTTCAAGGATACCGTTTATAAAGGAGCTTGAAAAAATAGAGGGACTCGAGGGACTCGGCGAGAGCATTGACGAAAAGCTTGCCGCGACTCTTGACGGTTTCGTCTCAAATCTCGCGTCCTCTATCCCCGCCCTTGCCTTGAAATTTGCAAAAAGCACCCCCAAGATCCTCATCGGCACCGTGGTCGGTGCGCTCTCCTGCTTTTACTTTGCCATAGACTATACGGGAATAAAGAAAAGCATCGCGGAAGCTCTCTCTCCAAATATAAAGGAAAAGCTCTCACGCGTTTGGGGAGTTTCAGGCAGCGCGCTCAAAAAATATCTTCGCGCCTATCTTTTAATAATGCTCATCACATTTGTCGAGGTTCTCATAGGTCTGCTCATTCTCAAAATCCCCTACGCCTTTCTCATAGCGCTCGGTGTGGCATTTGTGGATATGCTCCCGATATTCGGCACAGGCGCTGTGCTGATCCCGTGGGCGATAATTTCATTTATATTGAAGGATATAGGCACGGCAACGGGACTTCTCATAATCTACGGCATAGCGACGATAGTGCGCGAGGTGATAGAGCCGAAGATTATCGGCGCATCGCTTGGCATCCACCCTCTCATAACCCTTTTTGCCATGTTCGTCTCGCTCAGATTTTTCGGTGTTGCGGGACTTTTGCTCTCCCCTTTTATCCTCATAATGATAAAAGAGATCAGGGGGATATCCTCCCCCTGATCTTCGGTTATATCTCTATAAGCTCCTTCGGGCTCTTTGTAAAGTTGAAGAGCTTTCCATCCTGGTCTATTGCCACCATATCCTCGATTCTGCAACCGTACTTGCCCTCAAGGTATATACCAGGCTCAACGGTAACAACGTGTCCGCGAGCGAGGATAGAATCTGCGGGCGCGGCAGAGGAAACTCTCGGAGCTTCGTGGACAAGCATACCTACTCCGTGACCGAGTCCGTGACCGAAGCAGCCCTCATATCCTGCTCCGTAGATTATGTCGCGTGCCACCTTGTCAGCCGCGCGGCAAGGAAGTCCCTCGGCGATTATCTCAAGCGCTGCCTTCTGCGCTGAAAGAACTGTATTGTAAACGCGGCGGATATCCTCGTCAGCCTTGCCGATAACGACAGTTCTTGTCATATCAGAGCAGTATCCGTCAAACTTTGCGCCAAAGTCCATTGTGAGAAATCCTCTCTCGAGCTTTACGTCTCTCGGAACTCCGTGAGGCATAGAGGAAGCAGTACCCGAAACCGCTATGGTCTCGAACGCGACACCCTCAGCTCCGTGCGACCTCATAAAGAACTCAAGCTCAAGTGCGACCTCAAGCTCTGTGCGGTCGTAATTTATAAAGCCGAGGATGTGCTCAAACGCCATATCCGTGATCTTCTGAGCCTCGTTCATCTTTGCGATCTCCTCGGGGGACTTGATCGCTCTGATCTTTACGATCTCTACCGATGCGCCGCCGACAAGCTCAACGCCGACAAGCGCCTTGCAAAGTCTCTCAAAAGCTCCGCAGGAGAGCTCCTCTTCCTCGGTGTAGATCTTCTTGATGCCCTCTGCACGGCAGATGCGCTCAAGCTCTGCGGTCATACTACCCTCGGGCATTACGATATTGAAAATATCCTCATTTACCTCTCTCTTTGCGACCTCTATGTATCTGAAGTCCGCAAGAAGATATGCGCACTCGGGGAGGATAAGCACGTATCCGTCTGTGTAGTTGAGACCCGAGAAATATCTCTGGTTTATCTCGGAGGTGATGAGTATCGCCTCGTTTTTATCCTTTATCAAAGCATCTCTGAGTGTCTTTATAGCCTTTGCCTTATACATTTTAAATTCCTGCCTTTCTTTGCCATGTTTCTTTCATATACAAAGCGTCCTCCGCCATAGTGCCTGCGGACTCGCATATTATTCTGGGTGCTACGCCCTCCAAAACTATCGCCTCTGCAAGCGGCTCAAAATCGGGGCCGTACACGGTATCGCTGAAGGTGAGATGTCGCTTCTCCCCCGCCCCTGTGTACTCTATCTTCGAGAAATGACAGTGAAGCGAGCGAGCGTAAGCATCGCCAAGAGAATTGCCTATCTGATCAAAAACCGCTCTGTAGCTGTCAGCGTCGGTGAAATAGCCGCCGATATTTCTCGCGTTCATGTGACCGAAGTCCACCACGGGCGCGAATATCGGGTCGATCTTACAAAGCTCTATTACCTCGTCAAGTGTGCCGAGCTGATTTATCTTACCCATAGTCTCGATTCCTATTCTCACCGAGGTCTTACCCGAAAACTCGTCCGCGACACGGGAAAGCGTATCTGACGCGAGCCTCATTGCCTCCTCGCGAGAGATCTTTGAGGCGCTTCCCGCGTGAACGACTATCGTGTCCGCCCCGAGCAGCTCTGCCGCCGCGATCGAATCTCTTATATAAACAAGACTTTTCAGTCTCTTCTCCTCCTCAACACCCGAAAGAGAGATAAAGTAGGGTGTGTGGAGCGACATTAAAATTCCGTATTTTTTTGCTTCCTCGCCGATCCTCGAGAGAGTTTCCGCGCTCGCGCGCAGACCGTTGCCCGCCTCAAACTCGTAAGCGTCAAGTCCTATCTCGGATATCCACTTGGGAGCTTCAAGCGTGCTTTTGTGACCGCTGTCATAAAAGGATTCGCTGTTTCCTCCCGGTCCAAAGGTAGCTCTGTCAAGCATCACTTCTCCTCCTTGCCGTGCAGTTTTTTGTATCTTCTTATGTATGGACGCTCAAGCCGTCTTTTGAACTTAAAGAAAAGGCTTGTTTTGTCCTTGATGGGCGGCACTATAAGTGCCAAAAGTCCGAGCCTGTGTGCCGCAAGCGCGTCGGTGAGGAGCTGATCTCCTATCACCGCTGTGGTCGTCGCGTCACTCTGCATCTTGTTCATCGCGAAAATAAGAGTTTTACTGCCCGGCTTTTTGCTGTCGGGATATGCGTCAAGCCCGAGCGAGCGATTAAAAAGCCCAACCCTCTCGCTACCGTTATTCGATATGAGAGACGCGCGTATCCCCGCATCGGATAGTGCCGCGAACCAAGCGATTATCGCCTCGTCGGGCTCTGCTTGCTCGTAGGGTGCGAGCGTGTTGTCTATGTCTATAAGCAACGCCTTTATGCCGAGAGACGTCAAGAACTGAGGGGTTATATCGCTATATCTCTCAAACATATAATCGGGCGTCAAAAGATATTTTAGTGAAAATCTTTTCTTCATATATATTTAGAATCTACCTATCGTTATTTTTAGTATTTCGAAGCATAAGTTTACATTTATTTTATCACAAGTGCCGCCCCTTATCAATAGATTTTGAAAAAATCAAAAAATTTTCAAAAAAGTATTGACAAACATAATCCTTTATGTTATTATATTAAAGCAAGTCTTAAACGACGTTGTTTTGCGGGTGTAGTTCAATGGTAGAATTCCAGCCTTCCAAGCTGGCCGCGTGGGTTCGATTCCCATCACCCGCTCCATACGCGCCTGTAGCTCAGTGGATA
>JAZOLL010000026.1:0-12438 GCA_045653105.1 Eubacteriales bacterium | reverse complement strand
CGGACAGACTTCTCTCGCAGGTAGCCATTTTTTGCGTGATCGGTTCAATGGCGAACCGCCGATGCACGGTCATCGCTCATTTGACGCTCAGCCCGAGGTCGCGATACTCCTCGGGGGAACGGGTGGCTTATGCCACAGCACCGCCGTTAGGCAGCCATTGCAACGTGATTATCGTTAGCGTTTAATTTTAAGTTTGAGCAGTTTTAGAGGTTGCTCGGCTCTACTCGCTTATCATACCTCAAAATCCCCGTCGAAACCTTTACGGGCCCATATGGAAAGTAAGAGGTAAAAGTGAAGGGCAAAGTGTCAGTCGTATTTCGACTGGTCGCGCATTCTTCTGTCCATCTCTCTGTCTGCCTCGCGCTTTGCGTCGCTATCGCGCTTATCGTAAAGCTTTTTGCCTCGGCAAAGACCGATCTCCGCCTTTACGTTCTTGCCCGAAAAGTAGAGAGAGAGGGGAACAAGTGTATATCCCTTCTGCGTGACGAGACCTGCAAGCTTCATTATCTCCTTTTTGTGCATAAGGAGTTTTTTATCTCGCATGGGGTCTCTATTGAAGATATTTCCTTTTTCGTATGGACTTATTCGCATTCCGACTATAAAAAGCTCACCGCCTTTTATAGAGCAGTAGGAATCCTTGAGGTTTACCGCTCCCTGACGGACGCTCTTTACCTCTGTGCCGAAAAGGGCAATACCTGCCTCGTATTTTTCATCGACAAAATAGTCGTGCCAGGCTTTTTTATTCTGCGCTATGATCTTTTGCGGTGCTTTTTTTGACTCTGCCATTTTGCCGCTCCTTTCTGAAAAATAACTTGCAATATATTCTAACACATTTATTTAGAAAAATCAACACAATTCTGTCGATAATTGATTTTTAGAGAAATCAGCTCTTTTTTCTCCTTCCGCTGAGGGCGGCACGGCGCTCTCTCCAGTCGGGCATATATTTATCAAGGAGTTCCTGAAAGCGTGCTCCGTGGTTGCTGACCTTGCGGTGTGCGAGCTCGTGCAGGACTACGTATTCTATAAGCTCCTGCGGTTTTTTCGCAAGCTCAAGGTTAAATCGCATTCTACCGCTCTCGACCGAGCAGCTGCCCCAACGTGTCTTCATATCGCGGATAGAAAACGCGGTGCATTTGAGGTGGGTGATATCCTCCCACTTTTTGAGATATATCTCAAGTTTTTCTGAGAGCTCTTTTTTGTAAAGCTCGTCGAGGAGTTTTTTTCTGGTTTCCGCAGCTGCCTTTTTGCCCATAAGGAGAATTATCTCCTCTCCCTCGACATATGCTGTCGGCTTTTTCTCTGACATTTCCACCCTCAAGGTGTAGGGCGCGCCAAATAGATAAACTGTGTCACCGTCTTGATATTTTGCTGATTCCTCTGCTTTTTGCAGGGCTTGTTCGCGGTGCTTTTTTATCCAGTCGAGCTTTGAGAGGATAAAGCTTTCCACCTGCTCGTCGGAGAGACGATGGGGAACTGAGGCGCGTACGCTACCGTCATTTGCGCTGACGTACAGATGCATATTTTTTATCTTTTTTCGCGTTATTTCAACGTTTATTCCGTCGGCCGTGAATGTCATAGCGTCCTCCTCTTAAATTTCGGGGCTGACCCTTTTGAGTCAGCCCCGATGCTTTTATATTTCGGGTATTACTATCTCTACCTCTCTGCCAAGTTCTGCGGATCTTGCGACACCGTCGATTATAGCCTGATTATAAAGTATCTCGCTTGAGGGAACGGGGGATTTTCCTCCGTTCTGACAAGCCTTTACAAACTCGCGTATTTTGAGTTCAAAGCAAGGTGTATCCTGTTCGATTATCGGGATCTCCTCCTCGGTCTGCTCTCCGTTTGCCTCATAGTAGAGCTTCATAGGACCGCCGACCTTTCCGTTCCAGCACTCTGTCGAGGGGATACGAAGTCCGCCCTTTGTTCCGAGGATTATCGTGTCACCGGGGGTGTCGATGTTCATTGCCCAGGAGATGCGGAAATCGAGGATGATATCGCCCTCAAGGCGGATAAATGCCGCCGCGAAGTCGTCAACAGAGAAGAGCTTTGAATACTCCTTACCGTTTTCCTTGTAACCGATATACTCCGGGTCCTTGCCGAAAAAGTCTGACTTATATCCCGATACTGTAAGAGGCTTCGGGTTGCCGAGCGCGTTGAGGACCATATCGAGCGCGTAGCAGCCGATATCACCAAGCGCGCCGACGCCTGCGGTCTCCTTTTCGATAAATGTCGTGCCGAATCTCGTGGGAATTCCACGTCTTCTGCCGCCGCCTGTCTGTACGTAATATACTTTACCGAGCACGCCTGACTCAACGATGCTCTTTATTTTCTGCATATTTGCTTCGAATCTCGGCTGGAAGCCTATCGAGAGGATCTTGCCGGATCTCTTTTCCGCTCTCATGACCTCAACTGCCTCGTCAAGCGTTACGGTAAAGGGCTTTTCAAGGAGGACGTTGACGCCGTGATCAAGCGCGTATATAGCGGGGCCCGCGTGCTCACAGTTGTATGTACAGATAGAAACTCCGTCGAGCGCGAGGGAGGTGTCGTCTATCATTTCCTCGTGTGTGGTATAGTCGCATTTGGCGTCCTTTATGTTGTATTTTTCCATAAGAGCAGCGGCTCTGCCCGGAATGATATCCACAGCGGCAACTATCTCTATTTCGGGAATATTGAGTATATTCTTGAGGTGAATGTCGGCGATGCTTCCGCAACCGATCATACCAAGTCTGAATTTTCTTTTTGCCATAGTTTTTCCTTTCCTAAGGGGACTTTAATTTAATTATAAGACAAAAGAACTTATAAATCAATAGATTTGAATATTTTTGCTGATTTTTCAGATAAGGGGAGAGACTGCCGCAAAAACTCGTTCAGCGACAGAATCAATATTTGCAGACGCGTCGATTATCGCGATCCTATCCTCCGAGCTCATATCACGAAGCACCTTTATAAATGTGTTCCTGACACGCTCAAGTGTCTCTTCATTCTCATATATCTCTGTTGAATCTCTGCCTTGGGTGATTCGTTTCATGCTTTCGGCGGGGGTGAGATCGAGGAAGATACAGAGGTCGGGATGACGTATCTCGGGGCACTTTGTGTTGAGTGATTTAACCCACTCGTAGCTTATCTGACTGCCTTGATACGCGAGTGTGGAGTAGTAATATCTGTCGCAGATGATGAAAGCGCCCTCCTCGAGCATACGCTCGATACCGCATTCGGCATTCTGATTATGGGCAACTCTGTCCTCGGTGAACATAAGTGCTATCTCGCAGGGTGTTTTTTTGATCTCACCCGAGAGCACGCGGCGAAGCTCAACTCCGCTTGGGAGTGCTGTCGGCTCTGCCGTTATATATACCTTTTTGCCGAGTTTTTCAAGCTTTTCTGCGAGTATCTTTACCTGTGTGGATTTTCCCGCGCCGTCGATACCCTCGAAAACTATAAACATACCTTTCTCCATTTTATATCTCCTTACCGTCATCAAATCTCAGTGTTATTTCTCCGCTGTGAAGCTCTCGCATCTCGCCCGAATCAAGCCGTGCGACAAGTGTGCCGTCATCTCTTATGTCCTCTGCGAGCGCGGATATCCTCTCACCGTCCAAAAAGAGCCAAACTCTTTTGCCAAGCACCGCCGAGCGTTCTTTATATATCCTTGAAATTTCGGGGCTTTTTGGATTTTGGTAATAGGCGGAAAGTCTATTTACTATCGCTGCCGCAAGATCTTCACGTCTTTCTGCTTTTTCGCCGAGTGATGCGGCGCGCCCCTTTATCTCATCGGGAAAAACCTCGGTAGAGATATTGACACCGATGCCTATTATCACAAATCGTTCTCCCGTCTTTGAGGAAAAGCTCTCCGCGAGTATGCCGCAGACCTTTTTGCCGCTGAGGAGCAGGTCGTTTACCCATTTTATCTCGGTCTTTATGCCGTATATCTCCTCTATTGCAAGGGATACAGCTACCGCCGCAGAGGTCGTGAGTCTTACTGTGTCCTCAAGATTTTTCTTGGCTTTTTGGAGAAAGGAAAGGTAAAGCCCCGTCTTGGCGGGAGAGAAAAAGCTTCTCCCCATCCTGCCTCTGCCCGCAGTCTGCGAGTTGGCTATCACAAGCGCGGGTGCGCTACCCTCGTCAAGCGCTATTCTGCGCGCCTCGTCAGAGGTGGAATCTATCTCGTCAAAGAGGTGGATAGCGATATTTTTGTCCTTTATAAGCGCGCGTATTTTGTCCTTTGAGAGGAGAGCTTTTTCTGCTTTTTTGTCTATCATATCTATCCACTCCTTTAAAAATACGCGTCAAATGTAGCTTTCTTTTTTTATTATAGCACAAGTGCGAAATTTTTTCAACAGAGGGGGCGATTTTTTGCGATATTTATTATTAAATAATGTATATAATTGTTGCAAAAATCAAGCGAGTGTGCTATAATTTAATATGGATAGTATTATCCGAAAGTCTGTCCTCATGCGAAATGGGGCGTTTGATCGGAGTAGGATATGAGATATATTTTAGCATCTAAATCCCCAAGACGCAGGGAAATACTTTTGAATATGGGTCTTGATTTTGACATCGTCACTGCAGACACCGACGAGTCGAGCGACCTCACCGACGCGAAGGAGCTTTGCGAGGAGCTCTCGCTCAGAAAGGCGATAGCGGCGAGAGATCATCTTTGGGCTACAGGTGAGCTTGATGCACAGGATATCATAATCGCGTCGGACACCGTGGTCGAATGTGACGGAGAGATACTCGGAAAGCCGAAGGATAGAGATGATGCTCGCAGAATGCTGACCTCGCTTTCGGGTAGAGAGCACAGAGTTTTCAGCGGAATAGCACTCGTCAAAGGAGAAGAAAAGAAGGTTTCGCACTCGGTAACACGGGTCTACGTTGACGAGATAGAAGAGAGCGACCTTGAGAGATATCTCGACACAAACGAGCCCTATGACAAAGCAGGTGCATACGGAATACAGGGCTATGCAGGGCGTTGGATAAGTCGAATAGACGGCTGTTATTTCGGAGTGGTCGGAATGTCGGCAAACGTTTTGGACAAGCTCCATCGCGAGCTTATGGGACACTCGATAAAATAAGACAAAAATACACTGCAAAAAATGAGAAAGGAGGATACGTTTATGCCAAAGGTTCTGGGCGTAGATCTGGGTACTGCGAACACGTTTATCTACGCAAAAGGCAAGGGAATAATAATGCGCGCGCCGTCTGTTGTCGCAATAGACAAGGACACGCGAGACGTTGTTGCTGTCGGACGCGCGGCAAGACGTATGCTCGGAAAAACTCCCGAGGGTATTCAGGCTTTTCGCCCTCTCAAGAGCGGAGTTATCGCTGATTTTGATGTGACTGCAAAGATGATACGCGAGTTCTTTGAGATCACCGAATCGATTTCTCTTTTCAGCAGACCGATAGTTATAGTTTGTATCCCCTACGGTGTTACCGAGGTCGAGAGACGCGCGGTCGAGAACGTTGTGTTTGAGGCGGGTGCTCGCTCGGTGGCTCTTATCGAGGAGCCGCTTGCGGCGGCTATAGGCACTGGGCTTCGAGTTGGCGGACCGCAGGGCAATATGATAGTCGATATCGGTGGTGGCACTACCGAGGTCGCGGTAATGAGCCTTGGAGGGATAGTTGCATCTCGCTCTGTGAGAGTTGCGGGCGACGCATTTGACGAGGCGATAATAAATTATCTGAGGGCGGAGAAGAGCTTGCTCATAGGCGACGTTACGGCGGAGCAGATCAAGATGAGAATAGGCTCGGCACATCCGAGCGCGGATCTCGGCACTCACGAGGTGTTCGGCAGAGATCTGAGAACAGGACACGCGGTGTCGGCACTCGTTTCATCCGAGGATACAAGACGGGCTATGAAGGACTCTCTTGACCAGATAGTCCACGCGATAAAAACAACGCTTGAAAACACTCCACCCGAGCTTTCCTCCGACGTTTATGACAACGGAATAATGCTCACGGGCGGCGGTGCGCTCCTTGGAGGTCTTGGCGCACTTATCACTCAAAAAACGGGAATCCGCGTCAACATCGCAAAGCGTCCGTTTGACAGCGTTTGCGCGGGTATCGGCAGGGTCATAGAGAGCGAGAGTATGATGGGAGAAATACTTAAATACAGGGGAAAATGATTCTTTCTGAGGTGTAAAATGGCAGAAGATAAAAAGGATACAAAACTTGAGGCAGAGCTTACCCCTGCCGAGGAATATATAAAGAGGATGCAGGCATTCTCAAAGTTTTACATATCTATTTTAGCTCTGGTTGCCGCTATTATGGCTGGAGCTATCGTCGCGGCAGTTCTTTACGATGTGCTCGTCGGTCTCTCTTTTGCGCTCTTTGGCGCGATCTTGTACGCGGTGCAGGTCTCTGACAGAATGTCAAGAGAGGTAGGCATGAGATACCTAAGTCAGGCGGGTGGCATCAGGATAACGACTTGTCGCGCAAGATACGGAGAGCGACTCTTTATACCCAATAGCCTTATGTGGTTTGACGTGATCGAGATAGGAGACAGCGCGTTTTCATCTGATAAAAACGCAGAGCTCAAAGAGGTGTTTTTGCCTTCAAGCTTAAAGGTGATAGGTAAAGACGTATTTTCCGGATGTGATGCCCTTGAGACAATATACTATGAGGGTACTGAGGAGAAGTTTAGCGAGGTGTTATCCGAGACCGATCTCTCGGGATTTAAGATAGTGTTTGATGCGGAGTATCCGCAGATTCCAAAAAAGTAAAAAAGGATCAAAAATGAAACGAAAGGAGAGAGGGATATGAGATTTTACAGATCTAAATTTTTCATAATAAGTCTTTGCGCGGCGATACTGCTCGTGCTTGTGCCGTCTGCCCTCTCTGTTTTTGGATATACCGATCTTGTGCGCAGCGCGCTCAAGACCGTGGCACACCCGTTTGAATGGATAGGCATGAAGAGTGCTGACGCGCTTTCGGGATTTGTGTCGGTGTTTACCGATTATAATGATCTGAAAGCCGAAAACGAGGCGCTTCGCGCCGAGCTTGAGGCTCTTAAAAACGGCGCTCATCAGAACGACGTTCTCGAGGCTGAAAACTCTTGGCTCAAGGAGTATCTTGACATAAAGACAAAGCATCCGTCTATGTCCCTTGCCGACGCGATGATAATCTCGCGTCAGTCGGGAAATCACGCGACGGTGCTTACGCTCAACCGCGGCTCTGTACACGGAATAAAGCGCAATATGCCGATAATCACCGAGGACGGTGTTTTCGGATACGTCAAAGAGGTTGGTCTTGACTGGTGCAAGGCGGTAAGCATTGTTGAAACCGCAAGCTCGGTGAGTGCTTATGCTGCTCGCGGTGGAGTGGTCGGTGTGGTTGAGGGTGATACGCTCCTGCGCGAGAACGGTATCTGCCGAATGATCTATATCGATCCTGCCGCTGACATAAAGAGCGGAGATATGGTGTATACGGGCGGTAACGGAAACATATATCCCGGTGGGCTTTTGATAGGTAAGGTTACAAAGGTCGAGGCGGACGAATACACCCGAACTCTCATCGCTTATATAGAGCCTGCGGTTAACTTTTCGAAAATTTCAAGTACATCCCGCGTTATGATAATCACGGGATACGGCTCGTGAGGTGACGTATGAAAGCACCTCATCAAAAGGCTTCGGTAAAGCCTTCATCTGTGCGCAGGATCATCTTTTACGGAGTTCTGTTTTTCATACTTTGTGTAGCGCAGATCTCATTTTTCTCACAGTTATCTTTTTTGAGCGCTACACCGAACATCGTACTCTGCGGGGTGGCGGCAGTGGCTTTGCTCGATGACAGAAAGTGTGCCGTGATATGCGGGATCGCAACGGGATCTCTCATTGACGCACTCGGCGGCGCGGGCATCTCTCTTTCTCCGCTGACATTTATGCTGGTAGCGCTTATGTGCTCGCAGATAGCAAAAAAAATGCTTCCGCATTTCTTGTCCTGGCTCGTGATGCTGATAGTCGCATCTCTCTCTGCCTGCGCGATCACAGCCATTAGCATTATCCTTAGCTTTGGAGCAGAGACCCTGAAAGCGGTTCTTTTGTCGCTTATTTTACCCGAGCTTATCTCAACTTATATCCTATCGATCCCGATCTTCTTTATCGTTCGATTCGGTGTGAGATTTGCGGCAGCTAAGGCAACGTTTAAAATATAAAAACTGACAATTTATCGGAAGGAGGGGTGTGAGTGTCACCTAAAAGAGTGAATACTACGGCGAGATATATAGGTCTTTTATGCTTTTTTCTCGCGGTGATGCTTTCATATACCGTTATCCTTGCGATACAAGAGATAAGAGGAGGCTCTACCCGAGGGGGAAAGGGAGATGTGGTCGAGACGAGACAGGTCACGGTCTCCAGCCTTCGCGGTGAGATATACGACAGAAACGGAGTCCTCTTGGTGGGAAATACCACGAGCTATGATCTTATATTTGAGTATGGCTCGATACCCTATACTACTAACGAATTCAACGAGTCTATCCTTCAGGCGCTTGCCGCTCTTGAGGCGACAGACAGCGAGGATAAGCTCTGCGACGATTATTATCCCTTTGTCGGCACATACCCCTCGCTGAGCTATAGTGAGGCTGCGCTGGATGAGGGCTCGGACGAAAACAAATATTTAAAACGAGTTCTTGAGGCAAACGTGCTCGACAAGGACACAAGCGCCAAAGAGCTATGTGACCATTTGATCAAAAAATACAAGCTGAGCAGATATAAGGATGCTCATATAGACGCGCTTTTGCGTGTCAGATACTCTATGGAGCGCATAAAATTCAGCGCTTACACACCCTATACCTTTGCCACTGACGTGGGTGTAGAGCTTGTCAGCTACGTAAAGGAGGCGGGAATCGACGGCGCGAATTTCTCGGTGAGGTCCGAGAGATATTACGCGTATCCCGGATATGCATCGCACGTGCTCGGTCGTGTTGGAAAGATACGCGCGGGTGACGTTGAGTATTACAGCGAGCTTGGATATCCAATGGACGCTTACGTCGGTGTCGAGGGATGCGAGCTTGCTTTTGAGGGATATCTGCGAGGGCAGGACGGTGTTATGGAGATCGGCTATGATGCCGATGGAAACATAGTTTCCAAAGAGTTTATAAAAGAGCCGATAGCGGGTAATGACGTTTATCTGACGATAGACATAGAGCTTCAAATAGCCGCTGAGGATTCGCTGAGGGAAACAGTGGAATCTATTGGATCTTCTGATTCGGGAGCTGTGGTTTCGCTTGACGCGAATACGGGAGCGGTGCGCGTGATGGCATCCTATCCGACCTACGATCTCTCGCATTTTTCAGAGGTGGCTTATTATAATTCACTCTTGGCAGATCCCGCAAGACCTCTGCTTGACAGAACACTGTCCGAGCACTACGCGCCCGGTTCGATATACAAGCTTGGCTCTGCTCTTGCCGCGCTTGAGCAGGGAGAGATAAACTCTGCGACAAAGCTTTACTGTGCGGGTGAGTATTTCTCGGGCGGACCTACCTGTCTCGGCGCGGGAGGGCACATTGGCAGTTATCTTGATGTGGTACACGCGATCGGTGTATCCTGCAACTGCTTTTTCTACCATCTTGGCGAAGATATGGGAATAGACAATATAAACGGATATACCTCATCACTCGGTCTCGGTGTGCCCACGGGCATAGAGCTCTCCGAGGTGAAGGGAATAATAGCGGGCACCGCGTACAGAGAAGCGAACAAGCTCAAGCCGTGGGATAAAGGCGACGATCTGTCTGCCGTTATAGGTCAGTCTGATCACGCATATACACCGCTTCAGCTTGGTGTGTTTATGATGTCTGTATCAAACGGCGGTGACAGATATGCCGCGCATCTTCTCGATTCTGTGAGAGAATTTTACACGGGCGAGATAATTTACAAATACGAGCCTACAAAGCTCGCGCATACCGAGTTCTCGGACGGCACTTATTCTACACTTGTATCGGGAATGCGGCAGGTTATAAGATCCAGCTCCTCGCTTACGAGCTATTTTTCGGGTGTTGAAGTTGAGGTCGGAGGGAAGACAGGAACCGCCGAGGTAAGTGGAAAGGTCGACTACGCGCTTTTCGGCGGTGTAGCGCCTCTTGACGATCCCGAGCTCGTTTCGGTGTGTGTGATAGAGCAGGGTGCAAACGGCGCGAACGCGGCGATACCCGTGTCCGCGATATTTAAGACGCATTTCAACACTCCCGAAACTTGATAAAGTATAGTTTTTGTTGATTGTTGTTGACAATCTGTTGGCTATGTGATAAAATAGTTAGTTGTAATTTTGATAAAAATAAATTTGAAATATAAATATTAAGGAGAAAACAATGCATTGGTCGGAAGAAATAGCGGATCTGCTTATCAAGCGTGATCCCGACAAGGAAGAATACGTATGTGCCGCAGGTGTCAGCCCCTCCGGTTCTGTTCATATCGGAAACTTTAGAGATATCGCCACACCTCTTTTCGTGGTGAAGGCTCTTCAGAAAAAGGGTAAAAAGGCAAGACTTCTCATATCCTGGGACGAGTATGACCGTTGCAGAAAGATCCCCGCAAACGTGCAGGCTGTTGTCGGCGACAGCTATGACAAATATAACGGTTGTCCTTATGTTGACATTCCCGACCCTTGGGGTTGACACGAGAACTACGCAAAGCACTTTGAAGAGGAATTTTTGAACGGAATCAAGCCCTTCGGTATTGAGCTCGACTGCAGATATCAGGCTGATATGTACAGATCGGGAAAATATATGGAGGACGTTATAGAGTCCCTCAAAAAGCGTGAGCAGATCTTTGAGATACTCGATTCCTTCAAGACCAAGGACACGTCCAAGTCTCCCGAGGAGCTCCAGGCTGAGCACGACGCAGAGAAGGCAGCTTATTATCCTGTCAGCATCTTCTGTCCTGAGTGTAAGACAGACTACACAAAGATAACCGCCCTCTCTGAGGACTGCACAGAGGCAGATTACGTTTGCCGTTGCGGTCACGAGGGGCACTTCAACTTCCTCACCGATTTCAACTGTAAGCTCGGTTGGAAGATAGACTGGCCTATGCGCTGGAGATATGAAAAGGTTGACTTTGAGCCCGGCGGAAAAGACCACGCAGCCCCCACAGGCTCGTATAACAACTCCAAGGTCATTTCTAAGGAGGTATTCGGATACGAAGCACCTCTTTTCCAGGGATATGAGTTTATCGGTATCAAGGGCATGACAGGTAAGATGTCAAGCTCCTCCGGTCTCAACCTCACACCCGAGACACTTCTTAAGATATATCAGCCTGAGGTACTCCTCTGGCTCTACTCCAAGACCGAGCCCACAAAGGCATTCGACATCTGCTTCGACGACGGAATACTCAGACAGTATTTCGAGTATGACAAGATGCTCACCGAGGTCAGAGAGGGCAAGGCAAACGACTTCACAAATACTGTTATATATAACACCGAGGTCGAGGGCAGACATCTTGAGACAGTTCCTATGGGCCTTCTCGTACAGCTTGGCTCTGTTGTAAATTTCAACGAGGATATGCTTGAGACGGTATTCGAAAAGATCGGCACACCTTACAAGAGAGAGCAGTTTGGTGACAGACTTGCGCGTGCCAAGTTCTGGCTTGAACAGTGCGCTCCCGAGCAGGTAAACAAGCTCAGAAAGTTCAGAAACTGGGACGTATATAATGCTCTTGGTGAGGAGGAAAAGCGCGAGATAGAGATGCTTCACGCATTCCTCTCTACAGACGGATACACTCTTGATGAGCTCAACGCAGAGCTTTACGCTATCCCCAAGCGTGTTTACGGTGAGGGATACACAGACAAGGAGCTCAAGGGCTTCCAGGGTACATTCTTCAAGAATGTTTATAAGCTTCTTATCGACCGCGAGAGAGGACCGAGACTTTATCTCTTCCTTTACGCTATCAATAAGGAGGACTATATAGGACTTCTCGACTTCTCTTACCCCGCAACAGAGGCTGAGCTTGCTACACCTGTTGAAGAGGAAGTTGTGGAGGCGGCTCCCGAGAGAGTTTACGGAGATCCCGATCCCGTAGAGCCAATCAAGGAGGAGATCGATATCGACCTCTTCTCGAAGATCGATCTTCGAGTTTGCAAGATAGAGAAGGCGGCAGAGATCAGAAAGTCTCACAGCTGTCTCAAGCTCACACTCAATGACGGTGTGGGTCAGAGAGTTATCGTTTCCAGCATCAAGGGTGAATACAAGCCCGAGGAGCTTGTCGGAAGAAAGATCATCGTTATCGCAAACCTCAAGCCTGCTCGCTTTGCGGGTGTTACAAGCCAGGGAATGCTCCTTGCGGGTACAAACAACGCTTGCGGCTGCAAGGTAGTATTTGTTGATGATATGATCCCCGAGGGAACACAGATCAAGTAAGGTGGACTGCTTTATTTAGGCATAAACGAAGGAAAACGGCAGAGATATTCAACGCGAGTATCTCTGCCATTTGTTTATCTGAATTCAATGAGGATTTTGAG
>JAZOLL010000025.1:0-31706 GCA_045653105.1 Eubacteriales bacterium | reverse complement strand
GATGCATCCGAAGAAGTGGAAGAAACTGATGCTCCCACAGAAAAAGTGTACCGCATAAATGGACAGGACGACACCGCACAAAGGATCAAAAAAATGTTTGACGACTCAAAAAAATAACATAGAAAAAGCTCACCGACATGTCGGTGAGCTTTTATTTTTTATTCTTCTTCATTATGTTCGTCATCTTTTCGAAGGAACATAAACACACCTATTCCAACCACTGCGATTATCACTATCGCACCCGTAATTCGCGCAAAATTTTTTCTGCCGGAGTCGGAATATCCGTCACTGTCTATCTCATTTCTTATTCTGAGCCTCTCCTCCGTTATGAGGGCCGAGAGCTCGTTTTCCGTATATTCACTACTATAGCCCTTGAGGGTCGAGAGGTAAATCGAATATCCCTTGCCCGCCTCAAACTCTGATAGTGCTCTTGCGGATATCTTGATATGCTCCGCCATAGCCACATCCGAGAAAGCGGAAATATCTAAAAACACCTCTTTTATCTCACCTGCAACACATATAACCGATGTCTCTACCATATCGGTATCCGAGCCGAGAGTTATCTTGACTTCATAAAGGGCTTCTATATCCGCACGAGGTGTATCTTCCTCAACACAAAGCTCAAAGGAAACATAAGGTGTGAAAGCGAAGTTTTCGGGATAATTGTAATCACAGAAAAACTCCGCATATTCAGACGGCGATCTCTTTGCCTCTGTAAAATGCGCCTTGAGTGAACGACCTAAAAGCTTTGACGTATCAAATCTTATTGAATCGCAGAAATTTCCCGTCTTCCAAATAGAAAGATCTGTATAATACATAAAATCAAAATACGTGAAGCTTCCAAGTATATCTTCGGGAAGATAGCCAAGCGGATCCACACTGAAAACATGCCTTATATCAAGCTTCCCTTGATACATTCCGCTGATGATGGCGCTCCACTCTCCTCCGAGCAGCTCCGCCTGCGGTGCTGTTATATTAAAGCACTCGGAAGTATCTATGTATTTCATTATTTCCAAGATTTCCGGAAATGCGTCAAAATCACCAAGTATTTCCGACTCCTCAAAGGAGACTACAAATGAGCTTATTTGGGCATCTGCCATAAGCTTGAAATAAGAATAAGCATAAGCAGTTGCCAAAACCTCCGGATTTATATCCGCCTGTGGCTTCCACTCAAAAATATAGCTTGAAGGCAAGCTCTTATATTTTGTTTTTATCGTGTTCAGATATTTTGAAAAACGATGCACGGTATCCGCGTTTATTCCTTTGTAGGCTCCTACCTGAAAGCGTTTATTTACAAGGGTCTCTTCTGTTATTCCGTAAGGCACGGACGAGCTTTCGATAAGCGCACAATAGTTGAACTTTTCAAGATAATACTCATCGAAAAATGCGCCGATGCTCTCAAAAAGCTTAGCACCTGTAAATCCCTCGCTGACACTTTGCGTGTAAGAGTCCGCATCGCTTACAGGAATTACCACGTCAAGGGTTGGAATATGCAGTCTTGCGGTGTTTGCCACCGCCATCATATACTGCGCGTAATTTATGGCATACTCGGACTCGGAAATGCCCATACTGTCACTATAAAACACATCGATCCTAGAGCCGAGAACTATACCCGAGAGAAAATCGTATCTCAAAGTTAAAAATTCGGTAAGTGCAGCTATCGGTGTGAGATTCTGCGGATTACGCATATCGGGTATTGTGCCTGTGTCCGCGGCAGTAGCAAATACGGAAATACTGTCATCAGATACCAAATCAAATATAAACTGCAAATATACTCTTGCGCCTATCGCATTATAACTATTAAGCTTTGCGTCAAGCTCCTTTAGGTACTGTGTATCAAAATAGAAATGAGCGCCCTCAAAGGAGTAAAGATGTCCCGTTGAGGAGTGACTGAGCAGCTCGCTAAAGCGCACGGGAATTATCGTTGTTCCCGCGTTTATATCGGTTGCAAGCGATGTGAGAGATGTGCTTACTCCCTTGTAATTCACACGGTCAGCGACGACATTCACAGGTGTTGTCTCAACAGTTGCATAAAGAGGTGAGCCTATAGTGACCCAGCTTCCGTCATCGCCTCTTATTACCACAACGTATGCTGAAAATCTATCCTCAACGTGCTCGACGGATATCGAAAAATTAAACTTAACAGATATCTCTGTCCTTATCACAGGCTCAGCATCAGGGGCGGAAATTATCCCGCTCGGGTCTGCGCCCATAGGCACGCGGTATACCTCAAGCTTATCCTTGCTTCGAGAAGTGATGGTATCGTGAGCAACAGTTCCGCTTACATTTATTTTTTTCTTTTGAGCATCATAGGAAAAAGCGTTTATTTGACCGATATCGTCATCGTTCACGCTCAACTCTCCACCAAAAAAGGAGAGGTTTTCTGCCACCGCAGATATCGGCAATGCACCGAAAAGCAACACCGCGGCAAGCAATATAAGGAGCAATCTTTTCATACTTCCTCCAAAAAACTATATACATATTCATTTTATCACAAACAAACGCGAAAATCAATCACTTTTAAAAAACTAAAAATTTTCCCTAAAATTGCCGATAATAAAAGAAAAACTTCTGCTCAAAATAATAACAGAGCAAGGCAAGAGAAAACGAGCCGCGCTCAATTCAATATAGATTAATTTGATCATTCGAAGCATTTACGTTGTTGTTTACAGAGTAAACACGAATGTAAGAGCTTCAGAAACAGGAGAATAATTATGGCAAACAAGGATGTTAAGAAAGCACTTGAGCAGTTCAAGATGGAAGCTGCAAACGAAGTTGGTGTAAACCTCACACAGGGTTACAACGGTGGCCTCACAGCACGTCAGGCAGGAAGCATTGGCGGTCAGATGGTCAAGAAAATGGTTGAGTCCTACGAGAACTCTATCAAGCCCACAAAGTAAGTAGCAATATCATCAGAACAAAAAACGGCTGCCTCCCAGGAGGCAGCCGTGTCTTTTTTAGCCCAGCAAAACATCAAAGGCAAGCATAAAGCAAAAGCCAAGAAGCAGCGCGTATGTTGCGCCCCGCTCGTTGCCGTGAGCGTGGGTTTCGGGTATCATTTCATCACTGATAACGTAAAGCATAGTGCCACCCGCAAATGCAAGCGCAAACGGAAGTATCACAGTGGATATGCTGACCGCAAAGTAGCCGATAAACGTGCCTATTATCTCTACAACACCAGTCATAGTAGCGATTATAAAGGTGCGTGAGCGACTCATTCCGGATGCTATCATCGGCGCGATTATCACCATACCCTCGGGGATATTCTGAAGCGCGATACCGCCCGCAACCGTGAACGCCTGCATAGCATCACCCGTGCCGAAGCTGACACCTGCCGCTATTCCCTCAGGGAGATTATGTATAGCGATCGCTATAACGAAAAGCAATACCTTGTTGACCTGCGCTGTCGCCTCGGGGTGAAGCTCTTGATCTATTCCCGTCATTTTATGCAGGTGAGGAACAAGCTTATCTATCATATTAAGGCACATCGCGCCCGCAAAAATACCGATGATTGTTATGAGAATTGAGAATTTTCCGCCATACTCAAGCGACGGAAGTATAAGTCCGATCACAGCTGCCGCAAGCATTACTCCCGCTGCGAGTGAGAGGACGATATCATTGAATTTATGAGACGGCTTTTTAAAAAGAAAGCCCAAAAGCGCGCCGATAACGGTAGCTCCTCCAACACCAAGCGCGGTAAGCAATACAGGGTACATATATCCTCCAAAAGCAGAATTTTGTCTATATTTATATTATAGCACAAAAGTGTGTCGGTGTCTACTAAAAATATTAAAAGAACATAAGAACGGTTCTGTGTCGCTGACACAGAACCGTTCCTTGTTTTATTACAAAATCAAATTTCTTTTATGTAGCAGCGGCGACGCTTATGCTGTTTTTTCTCGAAATCGCGCCACAGACTGTGCACCGCTCCGTTTGTTTCAAGCATCGGTCCGGTCTCACAGTATTTAACCTTATTTTCGATCAATCGCTTCAAAAGCGTATTGATTATCAGCGCAGGGATACCGTACATCTGAAGTTCGGGGTCGACCGCCACCAAAAACATCTCCATCGTGTCATTTCTGAACTTTAGCGCCTTTAGCATTCTAATAATTCCAAGAGGAAGTATCTTACCGTTTGATTTTTTCAGTGCCTTTGCGATAGACGGAACCAAAACACCAAACGCAACGATCTTGCCGAACTTATCCTTTACCGCGCATATATACTTCAAATTCACAAGTGGAATATAGCTATCTATTGTCTTTTTGATAACTGCCTCGGTAAGCGGTACCGTGCCGTAAAGCTTAGAGTATGCAAGATCGATCAGCTCAAAGGACTCAAACGCCTCTTTTTTAAGCACGCTTCGGTCGCTATAGGTAATGACCTCGTAGTTTCCTCTGGAGGATACGCGATTATACATCTTATCGATGCGTTCTATCGGCTCTTTGGGTACTTCTATTTTACACTCGATCCAGTCAATATCCTTTCTAAGTCCAAGCTTTTCCATATGCTCTACGTAGTAAGGATGGTTATAAAAGGTGATCGACATATTGATCTCGTCAAAGCCCTCTACAAGCATTCCCTCGTGATCCATATCGGTAAATCGGATCGGGCCCATGATCTCAGTATAGCCTTTTTCTTTGCCCCAAGCCACAACACTATCAAAAAGCGCTGATGAGACCTCATAATCGTCAACGAAATCAAAACGGGTGAAACGAATGGCATTTCTATCCCATTTTTTGTTGTACGCGTGATTTATAAGCCCCGCTATTCTTCCAACAAGCTTATTATTTTTGTATGCCAAGAAAAGCTTTGTTTCACAAAATTCATATGCGGGATTTCTCTCTATTGACCCTGAAAAGCTATCAAACTCGTCAAGCTCAAGAAAAGGAACGAAAAATTCATTTTTTCTATACAATCTGTTTGGAAATCTAACCCACTTCCAAAGATCCTTTTTAGATATGACCTCACGCACCTCTACGTTGCGAATCGGTGCTGTCGTATTTATATTTTGAGAGTTTTTTACAATGGTGCTCATAATGTCAATCCTCAAGCTTTCAGAAAAATATCTTTCTTTCAATCTTTTCGCGCGCTATGCTGTTCATTGCCAGATAGATAAACAATCCACCAAGCAACGTCAAAACGATACACGGATAAAGAGACCAACCCGTAAATCGCAATCCAAATGTAATATCCATCATAAATTCAACAAGCAACGACAAAGCGCCAAGCGCTATAACCGAACCGCCTATAACGTAAAGCTTACCTCTGTGCAGATAGTGAAACAGCGCTACAAGTGTGCACGTGATCAGCGCAACGCCGAGAGATACCGGTAATGCAAAGGTCAAAAACCAACTGCCGCCTGTCATAAAATTTATGTAAAACAGATATGCCATGCACGCGGCAAAATTGCAAGGCACGAATATAACGGGATTAGGCTTTTGAAACCATACGGGAAGTGCGAACGTCATATAAGCGATCGCAAGCCCGCCCGCTACGTAACCAAACCAATCAAGTGTGCCGTCATAAATCATATCCGAGAAAAAAGTCAGAACTATCGGTATCATAAAGAGAATAAGTATAGTACCGCAAAGAACTCCCCTGCCGGATACGGGCTTTGGCATCTTGCCCTTGGGATATAGCTCCTGCGCGTCCTCTCTTGTCAGCTCGGGATGGTAAACCGCCGTATCACACAGCGGACATTTATTTTCTGTATCTGCGAGCTGCACACCGCATTTTATACAATACATATCCTTACCTCTCGTTTCTGTTGCTTTCAACTATAACCGGCAAACCAAGCTTGTGGAGCACGGCGTAAAAATGTCGCTCAAGCTCAGGCTCCTGAATGTTGCGTATAAAGTTGATATAAATAGTGTAGCCATAGGAAAGCATACCGCAATTATATGGCGCATCAGCTTGTACACCAAGAATAAAATCAAAGCGCTCGATATAGCCCTTCATTATCTCGGGAAGCTTTATCTGACCGAGGTTAGAGAGCGTCAGACAGGACTTTTTCTCGCCCACACTGTCAAATATCGCCTTCATAACGGCGTTCTTTATAGGCAGCGGAATAAGTCGTACCAAAGCGCTCTTCTCGTTATTTACGTTTGTGGCAATGACCTTGCTCATGTGCTTTGCGGTAAATTCAGATCCCATTTTATGCTGAATGATCCTGCAAATTTCGTCAAGTGTGTATTCTCCAAGTCTCGGATCAAGCTCGGGAATGGTGTACATCGCAAAATTTCTGAGCGTATTGCTTGGAAAGAGCTGTCTCAAATTGATCGGGATCAAAAGTTTGATCCTTTTTTGATGCTTCACTGACGGAGTTTTTTCGTTTTGAAGCTCCAGAAGTGCCATCATCATAACAGCACTCATAAATACCGTCAGGGTGGAGTCGTACGTATGCGCCATCTCCAAGGCTTCCTTTACGGGTATTTTAAAGCAGGTCACGTGCAAAAATCCGTCCTGCTGCGGAGTGCCGTACATATGCCACGCGTCGGTGTCCTTGCGGCTTGCCGGCACAGCTCCCGCATTTTTCGGGAAGCAATCCTCAAGTTCCTCCTCTGTCGGCTCGGCTCTTCGATCAAGTATGTCATGCTCAAAAGGAATAGAAATGCCGTGCTTTTGCTCAAGATATTCGGCAACAAGATTCTTCAAAAACACAAGCGCACCCGTGCCGTCGGTCAAGGAATGAAAGAATTCTACGGCTATGCGGTTATGGTAGGTGATAACGCGAAAAGCGCATTTTCTCAGCTCCTCACCACTCATATAAACGAGTGGGTAACTGTATTCCTCAAGGATATCGGGAGCCGACTCCACCTGCTGCAGATAATACCAAAACACACCTCTGCGCAAGCGCGCCGCTATAGACGGAAAACGCTTAACTGTAACCTCTAAAGCCGCTTTCAATATTAAATTGTCAACCGCTTCGTTAAGCGTTACGGATTGCCTATATACATTGCTCCAATTTTTCCTTCTTGCAGCAGGATATATCTTAGCTGCATTGTCAAGGCGAACCCAACGTAGTGTTTTGTTTTCGTTGCTCATATGATTGAGTCCTTTTTAAGAGTAATTCGCATCACGTGATATAGTTGTGGCACACAATATTTTCCGTCAAGAGAAATATCAGCCTTCATTTATCTTTCATTATAACAAAAAGCTGTTAAGATGTCAAGTTTTTATATGGACAGGGGACGCTTCTGTGTCTAAACGACACAGAAGCGTCCCCTGTCTGTTTGTTTTATATATTCAATTACTCAGCGTCAAACGCGTCTTTTCCAAGTCCGCACACGGGGCAAACCCAGTCAGCGGGAACGTCCTCCCACTTTGTACCGGGAGCTATGTCTGTAGATTTCAATTATATTTCCAACGGTGTCGGGAAATTTTTAGCAAAAGTTTCCCGCCACCTCGCGGTTATTTTAAGCCAACACCCTATTTATCACTAAGTACGATGAAGTAATACTGGCTGGTATTGACTGTAGGTATGAAGCCTGCACCTGCCACGTCAAGCTTTATGGCATCGCCATTCGTAACGGTATCCGCAACTGCGCAGGAGCTATGGAAGAACGTCATATACGGAAGAACTCTTACATCATCTACATCGCAACCGCTAAGCTCAGCGATATAGGATTTCGAGATTTTGATCTCATATACCTTGACATTATCCGAGCTCTTTGCTGCCGCGCACCACATATCAACATCCATCACGGGAGCTGCCTCGGAGATCGTATTGTTCCAAGTGGGTGCCTGATGTATAGAAAGACCCGTATCCTGATATCTTGCCTGCCATACCACACGGTTATGGTAGTAGGTGTGAAGATCGGTAGCATCGTTATACACATCGAAGCTGTTGAACGGCTTAAACTGGAACTGCATTGCTCTGTTGTTGTTCGCCTGAACAAAGCTTACCGCATAGTAGATATACTCCGCATCGTGCGCGAAATATTCGGTAACGTCGCTCTGCACCTCGGTGCTGGAATTATAAAGATCTGCGTGAGCCACAGTTCTCGAATAGGAATATTCTCCCGCAGAAACAACTCCGTCAAGCGTAGGAGCTACAGTCATAGCATCACCTATATAAACGTTAAGTCCGAGATCCTCTGTAACACCCTCCCAGTAGGTTTTCTCCACGGGCTTATCTCCAAGCACGATGAAATAGTACTGTGCGCCTCCAAGATCGGGAATAAACTCAGCACCTGCCGCGCTAAGCGCTGCTCTGTCATCCTCTGTAACGGTATGAGCAATCGCGCAGGATGCGTGGAAATACGTGAAATACGGAATAACGCTTATGTCACTCGTATCCACACCGTTTACCTCCGAAAAATAAGCCTTTGCGAACTTAAACTCATAAGTCTTGATGTTCTCGGCATTCTTGCTTGCAGTAACCCAGATGTCTTCTCCGTAAACAGGAGCAGCATAAGAGCCCTGAGCGGCAATTCCGTTATTTATGGTCGCACCGCTCGCAAGATATCTCGCCTGCAAGGATGCTCTGCTGTGATAATATGCGTTTTGATCCGCGCTCGTGTTGTAGATATCGAAGGTGTTATCCACCTTAAACTGAGGCCAACAAGCTCTGTTATCGCTCGCCTGCTCGAAGACTACGGCATAGTAAACGTACTTTGTGTCATGCGCGAAATACTCGGTAATGCTCTCTCCCTGCACCTCTCCGCCACCGTCGCCAAGATAAAGGTCTGAGAGCGCAGTCTTGCGCGATACGCTGTACTCGCCGGCAGATATCACACCGTCAAGTGTGGGAGATACGGACACTGTGTCGCCAACATATATGTTGAGACCGAGCTCGTCCGCAAGAGCTTCCCACTCGGTGATCTCTCTGGGTTTATCGTCGAGCACCATAAAGAGATACCCAAGCTCGTTTGCCGCGGGCATAAGCTCAGCGGCATCCGACAAAGCAGCTATATCTTCTGCGGTATACTTGTGTCCTATAGCCGCCGAGCTGTGATAATACGTCATATAAGGAATAACGCGAACTTCATCTGTCGATGTACCGCTGACCTCGGCAATATATGCCTTGGATATCTTGACCTCATAGCTCTTTACATTGCTCGCACTCTTTGTAGCCGCGACCCAAATATCCTCGCCCACCACAGGTACGCTCAGATTTACCGAATTATTCCATCCGGGAGTTTGAGCTATGGTAGTCGTGCCGTTAGACTGGTATCTTGCCTGCCAGGTGATGCGCTGATAGTAATAATTCGTCAGATCTCCTGCGCCGTGGAATACATTAAAGGAGTTAAAGGGTCTGAACTGGAACTGGAATGCTCTGTTGTCAGACGACTGCGTGAAAACGTTTCCGTAATATACATAATCCGCATCGTGTGCAAAATACTCGGTAACCGCACTCTGTATCTCACCGCCCGCATAATTGTGTATCTCATCTGTGGAGATAGTTCTTGAGTAGGAATACTCTCCTTCGTTTATCACGCCGTCAAGCGTGGGAGATACCGCCATAGGCGCGCCAACGTATGCGTTGTTATATCCAAGATCTATAAAAGCTTTCTCAAAATCTGTATTTGCAACTATTTTTACAGTCTTTTGGTTAGATGCCTTGAAATGCTTGTTCTTTATAGAGGAAAGATACTCAACCTTGATCTCCTTGCCGCCATTTATAAAGTTAAGCATCATGACCATTCCGGAGGGATCGTCCTCGTCGTATGCCTGCGGGTCAACAAGGATCTCCGTGACCTTGTTGCCGGACTCTCCTGTTCTTGTCTGAACTATAGGGTCGGTTATTGCCACGTGGCCGCTTAGCACCATAAATATGTTCTCATGTTTTGACAAAAAGTCATTCCAAAGCGCCTCGCCATCAAAGGTTATAAAATCATGCCACGGATCGCCGTCATTCTGATCGTTAACGCCGGGCTGTCCTACACTTCCCTGATAAAAATCGCCGCCACTGTTAAGATATACGTGAACCGATACTATAACTCGGTAATCGGGATTTGCCGCTACTACAGCATTTGCCCAAGCTATGATATCCTCATTCAGATCATAATCAAGAGCGAGCATCAGGTATTTCTGCGTGCCAACGGTTATTTTCTGATAAGAGTTCGACATTGAGTTTCCATAGACCGCAGGCTTTGCGGGGTCGTAGAAAAATCCATTCATCTGATTTTTATAATCATCTGTGCATATGTAGCTGTGGTAGCCTGCCTCGTCATCGTGGTTGCCGCGGATAACGAGATAAGGGATAACGCCGTCAAGACGCGCGAACTGCTCTGAGGCAAGTGCCCACTCGCCGGGATTTGCAACGCTTGTATTGTATCCACTCTCGGGCCATGTGCTGAGGGTTTCGATCGTGTCACCGAGTCCGAAAACATACTCGATGTTTCTCGACTCACGGTTATCGATAAGCCAGTCAAACATAGTCTCTACATAATCAGATCCATCGCGTCTGTCGTACCACGTAAGGGTCTGTATGTCGCCGAGGACCGCGAAGGAGTAATCAACATCAGCGGGCTGTGCTTGGGCGATCCAATCACCGTCTGCCGCAGATACGGGGAATGCTGTCATTGAGAGAAGCAGTGCGATAATACACACTATGGATAGCAATCTTTTTTTCATTTTTGTCTCCTTTTCTTTTCATTTTCTTTATTTTTTTGTAAGTGCTCGTACGGGCTTCTATCGACACTTTAACACATCAAAAGCAAGAATGTCAATAAAGCCGACTAACTTTTTGATGGTTTTTAAAGGAAGAATTTTTTTGCCGTATCGCATTTTGTCGACCAAGAAAAATACCTGTCGAAAAAGCTTGAAATCAAGACAATAGAGGGCTCCATGTTTTTAGCAGTTCCTCGCATACAAAGTACAAGCCGCTACCTTTCGAGGTGGCGCTCATTTTTTGCAACAATTCCGCAAACAATTCCCTCCCCCTATTCGCAAAAATAACTTTTCGGATTATAATAAATGCACAGAAAAGCTTCCGGTTTTCAAAGTTCCGGTTTTGAAGATTTCGGGAGAAGAAAAAAGGTGAATTTCCATAGAAGTTCCGGAAAAATGCAAAAAAGGAGCAAGCCGAGGCTTGCTCCTTTAGTGGTTTATCTATTCAATTACTCAGCGTCAAACGCGTCTTTTCCAAGTCCGCACACGGGGCAAACCCAGTCAGCGGGAACGTCCTCCCACTTTGTGCCGGGAACTACGCCATTATCGGGATCACCGACTGCGGGATCGTATTCATATCCGCAAGGACATACGTATTTCATTCTTAATCTTCCTTTCTATTTCTATACCTTTAGGGTATCCAAATTTTTTAATTTAATGATGTGTTTTTAAAGATTTAAAAGCATCGGGCTGTCGCGCATCTGCCACGACAGCCCGATATGACTTATCTCATCATTTCGGCTGAAATGACATCAAGAACCTTTTGATAGCAGCCACCACAACCGGTAGAGCAATTTGTGATAGCCTGCACTCCCTCAAAGCTTTTCAGAACATCATCAAAGTTCTCAAGTGAGTGAAGCGCTACTACGATATCGTTATAAGTTACTTTCTTACAGTTACAGATGATCTCGTTTTCCATATCAATTCTCCTGCTATCAATAAAGTTTAAGTAGTCTATATATTACTTAAAATATCTTGCGAGAAGTCCCTCAAATGCCTTGCCGTGACGAGCTTCGTCGCGCGCCATCTCGTGAACTGTGTCATGGATAGCGTCAAGATTAAGAGCCTTTGCTCTCTTTGCGAGATCAAACTTGCCCTCAGTTGCGCCGTTCTCAGCAGCAACTCTCATCTCGAGGTTACGCTTTGTGCTGTCAGTAACAACCTCACCGAGAAGCTCTGCAAACTTTGCAGCGTGCTCAGCCTCTTCAAAAGCTGCCTTTTCCCAGTAGAGTGCGATCTCGGGATAACCCTCTCTTGCCGCAACTCTTGCCATTGCAAGATACATACCAACCTCAGAGCACTCGCCCTCGAAGTTAGCGCGAAGATCCATAATGATATCCTCGGGAGCGCCCTTTGCAACGCCTACAACGTGCTCAGCTGCCCAAGTCATCTTTCCCTCTTCCTGCTTAGAAAACTTTTCTGCAGGAACTCTGCACTGAGGACATCTTTCGGGAGCATTGTCTCCCTCGTGAACGTAACCGCATACAGAACATACCCATTTTGCCATGATAAAAATCTCCTTTTGTTTTTATAAATATTTTTTAATTTTTGTTTTTAATTTGCTTCGGCACACTCATTACAGAGCCCGATAAATTCAAGATTACACTCCTCTATCTTAAAGCCGTCGTGTCCGACTGCCTCCCTGGCGTATATACGATCGTCGAAATCAACATCAACGTCTGCCACCGCTCCGCAACCCTTACACACGATATGACAATGCTTTTTAACCGTTATATCGTATCTGTCAGACGCATCGCTGAGCTTTAGTCTCTGTATCTTCCCTTCGTCTGCCGCCTCGGAAAGAAGTCTGTACACTGTAGCCTTACTGATACCGGGGTATTCTTCATTCACACGCTCATAAACCATCCCTGCCGAGGGGTGATTGTGCATCTGAGAAAAAATCTCAAATACTACCTTTTTTTGAATTGTATTTCTTTTATTATTCATAAGCGTTCCTTATTAAGAATGATTACAAATAAATTATAGCATCTCCAAATCACTTTGTCAATAGGTTTTTGAAAAATTTTTAAAATTTTTTCAGAATCTTTTTCCGATCTTTTCCCTATCATTACATATAATATAAAAAGGCAAAAAAGATGCAGATCCGCCTATCGGATCTGCATCTTTTATTTATTTTACGCGTTGTGAACGCCGAGCGCCGCGTCAGCTTCTGCGTCGATTCCGTACTTCTTTGCCTTGCGATACTCAAAGAACTTGAGCGCCACCTGCTCAAAGAGAGCGTAGGAAAGAACATCCTCGTCCTGCTCGATATACTGAGCGATCTTTGCTCTGAGTGTATCAAGCTCGGGTGCGAGCTTATCTGCGGGACGGCAGGTGATTCTCTCTGCATCGCCGATGATCTTCTCTGCGAACGCGGGATCGATATCGTCAGGTGTCTTTCCGTACTGGCCCTGAACGAGGCCCCTAAATTCCTTTGTTACCATCTTATATCTCTCCCCGCCGATAACGTTGAACACCGCCTGTGTTCCAACGATCTGCGAGGAAGGAGTTACAAGAGGCGCGTAACCAGACTCTGCTCTGACTCTCGGAACTTCCTCAAGAACCTCTGTGAGCTTCTCGGACTTTCCTGCCTGCTTAAGCTGAGATACGAGGTTAGATAGCATTCCTCCGGGAACCTGATAAATAAGCGCGTTTACGTCAACCTTGAGCATCTTGGGGTCAAGCTGACCGCTTGCGAGGTACTTCTCGCGAAGAGGGGTAAAGTACTTGGTGATCTCGTCGAGCTCGGAGAGCTTAATGCCTGTATCATACTCTGTGCCTGCGAGAGTTGCAACGAGCGACTCTGTGGGGGGCTGCGATGTACCGAGAGCCATGGGAGAAATCGCTGTATCAACAACGTCAACGCCTGCCTCGATAGCCTTGAGAAGTGTCATAGAAGCAAGACCAGAGGTGTAGTGTGTATGGAGCTGTATCGGAACCTTTACTGTCTCCTTGAGTGCCTTTACGAGCTCGTAAGCATCATAGGGCTTAAGAAGTCCCGACATATCCTTGATACAGATAGAGTTTGCACCCATATTCTCAAGTGTCTTTGCGTAATTTGTGAAATATTCTGTAGTATAGATCTTGTTTTCAGGGTCTGTGGTATAGCAGATGGCCGCCTGAACGTGTCCGTTTTCCTTGATAGTTGCCTTTATAGCTGTCTCAAGGTTGCGGGGGTCGTTGAGCGCGTCGAAAATTCTGAGTATATCTATACCGTTAGCGATAGATTTCTGAACGAAATACTCAACAACGTCATCGGAATAGTGACGGTAGCCGAGGATATTCTGTCCTCTGAAGAGCATCTGTAGCTTTGTGTTCTTTACACACTCGCGGATCGTACGAAGTCTCTGCCAGGGGTCTTCGTTAAGGAATCTGAGACAGGAGTCGAACGTAGCGCCTCCCCAAGCCTCAAGGGAGTGGTAACCGATAGAATCAAGCTTCTGAAGTATCGGGAGCATCTCCTCTGTTGTCATTCTCGTTGCGATGAGCGACTGGTGCGAATCGCGGAGAACTGTTTCTGTTATTTTTACCTGTGCCATTTTTACCTCCGTTTAATTGAACCATGACAGGAACACACCTGCCGCTACTGCCGAGCCGATAACTCCGGCAACGTTGGGACCCATTGCGTGCATGAGAAGGAAGTTAGAGGGGTCTTCACTCTGTCCAACCTTCTGAGATACTCTCGCAGCCATAGGAACCGCGGAAACGCCCGCAGAACCGATGAGAGGATTGATAGTTCCTCCGCTTATCCAGTTCATGATCTTTGCAGTGATAAGTCCGCCGCAGGTAGAGATGCAGAACGCGATAAGTCCGCAAGCGATGATAAGGAGTGTCTGGGGACGAAGGAAGTTCTCAGCACTCGCTGTTGCTCCAACTGTGATTCCGAGGAATATCGTTACGATATTCATAAGCTCGTTCTGCGCGGTCTTGGAAAGACGGTCGGCAACGCCGCAAACGTTGAGAAGGTTACCGAACATAAGGCATCCCACGAGCGGAACAGCATCCGGAACGATAAGTCCTACCACAAAGGTAACGACTATCGGGAAAATGATCTTCTCTGTCTTTGTGACCTGACGGAGAGCTGTCATTCTGATCTGACGCTCCTTCTTGGTCGTAAGAAGCTTCATAAAGGGCGGCTGTATCATAGGGATAAGAGCCATGTAGCTATACGCCGCAATGGCGATAGCGCCGAGGAGCGGTGGAGCGAGGGTTTTGGTTACAAGTATCGCGGTAGGGCCGTCAGCACCACCTATAATACCGATAGCCGCAGCCTCCTCAGGTGAGAACATGCCCGAGAGGAGCGCCGCAGAAAATGCAACGAATACACCAAGCTGTGCGCCTGCTCCGATGAGCAAGCTCTTGGGGTTGGATATGAGGGGGGAGAAGTCGGTCATAGCACCGATTCCCATAAATATGAGCGAAGGATAGATTCCAAGCTTTACTCCGAGATACAAAAGGTCAAGCAGACCTCCGTCGTGAAGCACCTGTCCGAAATTGACGTCCTGTCCTATAAAGAACTCAAGGTGGAAGAGCCCTGCTCCGGGGATGTTGGTCAAAAGCATACCTATCGCGATAGGAAGAAGGAGCAGCGGCTCAAACTTCTTTACTATGGCAAGATATACGAGAACAAACGCGACAAGAAACATTATCGCAGTCTGCCACCAATTCGGATCGCTTATGAGTCTGGCAACGCCCGTTGTACTTAAAAATTCTTTTATTGCATCAAGCATCGCACTGTTTTCCTTTCAATAATTTTTTGATCAAAAGAAAAATCAGTTGAGTGTTACGAGAACTGCGTCTGTCTCGACGGTAGCTCCCTGTGCCACTTCTACGCTTGCAACTACGCCGTCATTTGCCGCGCAGATGTCGTTTTCCATCTTCATAGACTCGCGAACCACGAGAACATCTCCGGACTTAACTGTGTCGCCAACCTTTACGTTGACCTTCATGATGTTACCGGGCATAGGAGCCTTTATAGCTACGGTGCCTGCCGCACCGCTTGCCTTGGGTGCTGCCTTGGGTGCGGGAGCTGCTGCAGGAGCAGGAGCTGCTGCGGGAGCGGAAGCTGCTACGGGAGCTGCGCCGTTTGCTACCTCTTCAACTGTGACGGAATATGCAACGCCATTTACTGTGATGTTATAAGTCTTCATAATTTTATATCCTTTAACCTTTCGTCAAATACTTATTTGGAGTTCCATGCGCGGTCTCCACCGACTCTGCGGAAGGAGACTACTCTAAATCCCGAAGTGGAGACCACTCCACCGTTTTCCTCTGCCATATATGCGGCAACTGCGGCTGTAAGCACCGCTATAAGTTCATCGTTTGCTGCGTTATGTGGGGTAGCGACTACCTCTTCCACCTTCTGTACGGGCGCAGGTGCAGGTTTTGCCTGCTTGACCTTGGGCACTGATTTCTTTTCAGTCTTTCCTGCAAAGATCAGCTTGAAGATCGAAAGAACCCCCCAAAGAATACCAAGGACCGCAAAGATCATAAGCATTCCCATAAGGGTCATCTTGCCTGCCTCTGCCCAAGCACCGGCAGAAAAAGGAACATACGTACCGTCAGCTCTTGCAGCCAACATAGCAACGTTTGACATATCTACCTCCAATTAAAGGGGCATTACAGTATGCTTGCGGGAGGGTGTGCCCTCTGCCTTATATGCAAGCATAAAGAGAGCCGCACATATTCTCTTGCGGAGATCCGACGCCTCGATCACGTCGTCGATCTCACCGCAGTCAGCGGCATCCTGTGCAGACGCGCACTTTTCTCGCCACTCAGCCTCAACCTTTTCTCTGCTCTTTTCAGCACCTACCTTATCGTTCCACACGAAAGCGACGGAAGCCTCGGGAGAAAGAACACTGATGCAAGCATCCTCAAGCGCGTATGCAAGGTCAGCTCCGACTGCCTTGGATCCAAGGAGAGTGAATGCCGCGCCGTAAGCCTTGCCAAGAACTACTGTTACCTTTGCGCACTCGGAGGATGTGTAAGCCATAGCAAGTCTTGAAAGCTCGCTCGCGTATGCCGCGCCCTCTGCCTCGGCAGAAGTATCAAGTCCATAGCTATCAACGAGTGTTACTACGGGAATACCGAAGCTATCGCAGAAGGAAACCATCTTCGCCGCAACTCTTGCAGCGTTTATATCAAGTGTGCCTTCATTATCGGAAGCTACAACTGCCGCTGTAACTCCGCCAAAGCTTGCAAAGCCTGCAAAAAGGTTATTTGCGTACTTTTCATATACTCTTACAAACTTTCCGTTATCCGCGATCTGTGCGACAAGCTCTGCCGCAGAACAGCTCGCGTCGAAAGCAACTGCTCTGTTTATATCGTCAAAAACGTCAGCGGAAACTACACCCTCTGCGTTGTTCTGAGGAAGTGCCGATACGAGCTCGCGAACGAACGCGTAAGCAGATGCCTCGTCCTCACACTCAGCCGCAGAAAGTCCTGTTGCAGATGCGTCAAACGCCTCACCGACAACGAAAGGAGAGTTGACGTAAAGCTTTGACTTGTCCTTTATTGTGACTGCAAAGTCAAACATAGATGCCGCGACGGCAGAAGAACCGCCGCAAACACCGTTGACAAGCGCGATCTGAGGAATTATTCCGGATGCGTTTGATATACATTTCATAAATCTTCCGTAAGCTGCGAGTGCCGCCGCGCCATCATAGACTACCGCGCCTGCGCTGTCGAACATTCCGACAACGGGAGCTCCGTTCTTTATCGCAAGGTCGTACATACCCGCGATCTTTTTAGCGTGACGCTCTCCGAAAGCGCCCTTGGTGCGTCCGCTGTCCTGTGCGAATGCAAAGACAAGCTTTCCGCCTACAGCGCCGTATCCGCAAACAACACTCTCATACTCATCATCGGTCTGAGTGCGCTTTGTGTACGCGCCAAGCTCAACAAAAGTTCCGGCATCAAAAAGAGATTCGATCCTCTCTTTGGATACACCGTAAACTTTCTCGTCATGTTGTACCATAAGTGTACCCCCATTTTATGCAATATTGAGTAAAAAAATCCTTTATTTTTCAAAATAAAACTTCTACCCCAATTTTAACAAAATTATACCATAAATAGCATATTTTTTCAAGTCGAACAGAATTTTTGTGTTTGTTAACTTTTTGTAAACGCCGTATGCTTCTTCAGTTATAATATATCTGAAAAACATATATTCCATACATGACAAAGCGCCTCGGAGATTTTTCTCCGAGGCGCTTTGCTTACTGCTTTCTAAATACAGCTTTTATGATGTTACCGATCTTGGGAGGAGTGCCGTAAAGCAAAACGCCCACTCGGTATATCTTTGCGGAAAGAATACCTATTCCTACAGTCGATCCTATAAGAACGGCAACCGATATTGCTATCTCATACCAAGCGACCGTGCTCATACAAATTCTTGTAAACATCGCCATCGGAGACGTGAACGGAATATAAGAGCATACAAGCATAGCAGCATTGTCAACAGATCCACTTGTCATAGAGACCATAACCACTATAAACGCGATTATGAAAAGGTAAGTGATCGGCATGACCGACGTATTGATATCCTCAAGCTTGGATACGGTCGAACCGATAGCTCCGTAAAGGAAAGCATAAATAAGGAAACCAAGCACAAAGAAGACTATCAGATATATAAACAGGGAAACAGGGATATCAAAAATAGACGCTATCAAAGGATTGGAAAGTGCATCCTTGTTAACATTGTAAAGCAGTATCGCCGTACCAAAAACGAGAACGAGCTGCGTAAATCCCGCAATACAGGAAGCAAGCACCTTACCGAACATCATAGCGGTAGGCTTTGCGCTAGTTACAAGGACCTCCATAGCGCGCGAGCTCTTTTCTGTCGCAACGTTGGTGGCGACCATCTGTCCGTAAAGAAGGATAACCATATAGAGTGCGAATATCATTATATATGTGTAAAAGAAGTTCTGAGTTTGATCCTTACCGAGAGTCTCCGTGGTGCTTTGGATCTGTACAGACATGATCTCGCTCGCCTGTTCCGGTGTGAGTCCGCTTTGTAGCATCGCGCTTACTCGGTAGACCTCTTGCAACACGGTGTCTGCGACCGCGGTATTACTATCATACATTGAAAGGTTGTTGACGTAATAGATATAAGAGGATGCGCTATCCATCACAAAACCGCATTCAGCGCCTCCGGATACGATCTCCTCTTTCAGCTGGTCAGCGCTTCCCTGTGCGACCTTTACATCATAGTCGGTAAAAGCATTTCCAAAGTACTCTTTTACGATAGCTGCGAGATTTTCATCCTCGGCATATATGAGCATTGTGGGAAGGTCTGTATCTGCCTCTGTAGCCTTATCCGACTCAAACCCTGCCATAATATTAGGAATAAACATAACCACAGCAATAAGCACCAAAAGAAAGATAGTAAAGCCAACGAATATCTTATTTTTCAGGTAGCCCTTCAGCTCAAACCTTAAGATTTTCCCAAACTGATTCATTATTCTACCTCCTTATATCTGCTCGCCGGCATATTCTACGAAGATATCATTCAGCGACGGCTCAAAAACCTTCACCTCGTCTATATCGTATCTCTCGACAAGGCGTTTCATCATAGCCTGCTTTTCAGAGGGCTCTCCGAGCTGTACGAGGAGCGTACCGTCCTCACGCTCGGTACAAATATCTCCGAGATCCGCTTTTATCTTCTCGGGAGTTTGAGTACTTACAACTATTTTGTCGCGCGGATATTGTCTCTTGATCTCATGAAGATCTCCACTGATAGCCACCTTGCCCGCGTTGATAATTGCGATGCTGTCGCAAAATTCCTCAATATAGCTCATCTGGTGGCTTGAAAACAGAACTATCTTTCCTTTAGCGATCTGCTCCTTTACTATATCCTTGAGAAGCATCGCGTTTACAGGGTCAAGTCCCGAGAAAGGCTCGTCAAGAATGACTATATCAGGATCGTGCGCAAGGGCTGTAACAAGCTGAATCTTTTGCTGATTTCCCTTTGACAAAGTGTCAAGACGCTTGTTACGGTATTCGCTCATGCCAAGTCTTACGAGCCAATAGTCAACGGCTTTTAGTGCATCCTTTGCACTCAAGCCCTTAAGCTCCGCAAAATATACGAGCTGGTCTATGATGAGCTTCTTCGGATAGAGTCCTCTTTCCTCGGGGAGATAGCCGATACCTATCTTATCGTAGTCGATAGGCTCTCCGTCAATAAGAACTTCTCCGCCGTTTGCGGGAAATACATTCATCAATATGCGAATAGACGTTGTTTTACCTGCGCCGTTTCTACCAAGCAGACCAAACGCCTTTCCCCCCTCTGCCGTAAATGATACGCCCCTGAGGACTTCCTTTGCGCCAAAAGATTTATCAATATTTTTCATTTCAAGCTTCATATTCATTTATCCTCCAATGAATAAAGTGTTTGCCCAAAGGTTTCATAGATGTATTATATCTCTTTTTTATAAAAATGTCAAATGCCATTTACACCGGTCGCAAAAAATCAAAAGCCTTGAAAAACACAAAAAACAAAAAGAGATGATCACAAAGATCATCTCTTTTTGTTTGGTGGGCCATCAGGGACTCGAACCCCGGACCGACCGGTTATGAGCCGGTAGCTCTAACCAACTGAGCTAATGGCCCGCTTATTGCGGACTTTAATATTATAGCCTACTCAATCTTTTTTGTCAATACTTTTTTTCAAATTTCTTAAATTTTTTGATCTCAATATTTTTTACACTTTTATTATATTCAGTCGACAGCTTTCACTTGATTTAATTTTTAACTTTTGCTATCCTTTATACACAAAAACAAAATAAAGGAGGTTCCCTATGAATAAAAAGATCATATTCGTCACCATAGCGCTTCTTCTTTTTAGCGCTATATTACTTAACGCCTGCCAAAGCACCCCTACACCAAATCCCACACCGCAGACCACTACATCGCCCTACGAAGCTCTTATCAGAGAGCTTGAGGCAAAGATAATCGAGCTTCAAAACGACCAAACTCTCTCCGAGGAGGAAAGTCAAAAGCAGATCGAAGAACTTGAGGAAAGGATAGAGCAGCTGCGAGCAGAAGCGACAAGAACTACCACCACAACTACAAGCACAAAACCGCGCTCTATCTTTATTTACTCACTTGAAGAGGGCAAGGCCGTGATAACGGGATATACGGGAGACGACGAGCATCTCGTAATTCCCTCTCACATAGACGGACTAGCGGTATATTCGATAGCAAGCAGGGCATTTGAGGACTATTCCTTCAAAAGTGTAATAATATCCGAGGGTGTTGAGGAGATAGACTGGTTTGCCTTTTACAGATGCGAAAATCTCGAATCGATAACCATCCCAAAAAGTGTCAGAAAGATAGGTCACTCCGCCTTTGAAGGCTCAGCCTCCAAGTTCACGATCTATTGCCAGGATGCCTCCTTTGCCAAGAGCTATGCGCAAAGCTATGGAATTGCTTATGCGATAATTTGAGCGTTGATTGCCGTGCCAACAAAAAAGGTGGATGCTTGTGCATCTCTCTCCTCATTTCGCGTAAGGGATTCTTCTTGAATTTTGCAAACCTTTTCAATCGATTTTTGCGATAGCTTTGCAAAATTCTTCGGCCACCGCAAAAGAAACGATTCACCGGATCGTTTTTTTGCTACTTCGAATCCCTTGAATGATTGCCGTGCCAACAAAAAAGGTGGATGCTTGTGCATCTCTCTCCTCATTTTGCGTAAGGGATTCTTCTTGAATTTTGCAAACCTTTTCAATCGATTTTTACGATAGCTTTGCAAAATTCTTCGGTCACCGCAAAAAAACGATTCACCGGATCGTTTTTTTGCTGCTTCGAATCCCTTGAACGATTGCCGTGCCAACAAAAAAGGTGGATGCTTGTGCATCCACCTTTTTTGTTGGCACGGCGTAAGGGATTCGAACCCCCGACCTTTTGGTTCGTAGCCAAACACTCTATCCAGCTGAGCTAACGCCGCATACGCTTTCGCGTGCCTAAATATATTACCACAAAGAAATCTGTTTGTCAATACTTTTTTTCATTTTTATTTCTTTTTATTTTTATATCTCCGCTCTCTATCATAAAATAGGATCTTTTTTCCTCCTTGCCGCCGCGAAGCAGCCTTTCCGCACATATTTCAAGGCTTCTTCTATCCCCGATAAATATAACACTCAAAGCGCCCCTTGACATTTTCTCTTGTATTATACCAAGATATCCCTCTCGAGCTCGCTCGATCTCGTCTCCTTTAATATCTGCCGTAATTCCTTCAAGGTCTATTACGACAAAATCCGTAACACTACTGTAGGAATCTATGCACACTACCTCGTGGGGAGATTTTATTATTACACCACAAGTAATATTTTGAGGTACTTCTCTCCCCTCAAGAGAAAGCTCACGCGCACAGCTCTTCACTCTATTCTTCATACTCTCGAATTCTTCAAGGCTACTCACACCAAACGCGGGAATTATTTTGGTATACACCGTAGCTCTTATGATCGCGCGCAAATTTTCGCTAAGTGTCTCATCGCTTTTTAAAAAAGAAAGATCTATGAGTATGATAAGTGGCAAAAATCCACACTCCTGCGCGGCATCCGAATAGATTCGAAAGGCATCCTCCTCGCAAATAATTTCCTCGCTTGCCACTATCAAAAATACACCTACTTTATCCGAAAAATACTCGCGACACCCCAATGCTCTCTTTGTTTTTTCCCATTTCTCCTCTGAATTTATCCTCATAGAAAAATCGTCCACTATCTCTATCTGAGGTGCTATAAAAAGCGTATTTCTGTCGGGGTAAAGTACCGCTCGCTCACCATCTCTAAGCATCTCTCTTTGTTCCTCGCCTATAAATATCGCGCTGATATTTCTCGCCCGTATGCTCTCTGCAACAGCGGGGTCATTTTCCCCAATCACGATAAGCCCTATAGCATCCTCGGGAAGCGAGGCTATATCAGACGCTTCTATTCTCCTTTCAAAGAAGAGGATACCTCCCCCAAAAATCACCTCGTCCGCTCTCACTTTTTTGAGCTTACCAATAACCGCGCGTTCTCCGATGCCAAGACCTTTTATTTTTCGCATACTTTCAGGGCTCATCCATACTCTCCTTATTCTTTATAACCTTATTTTTTCAGTATTTCCCGAAAAATATTCCAAAAAAAAAGAGAGCTTTTAAAAGCTCTCTTTTTTATACAGTTTTATTTTCTTCCCGTTGAGCCGAAGCCACCCTCACCTCTGACGGTGTCGGAAAGCTCTTCACACTCAATGAAATTTGCAGTATAGTAAGGTGCTATAACGAGCTGTGCGATGCGCTCGCCTGCCTCTACGGTCTGAGGAAGCGTTCCGTGGTTGTGGAGCGCTACCATCACCTCTCCTCTGTAGTCGCAGTCAACAACACCTACCTTATTTGCAGGCGCAAGTCCGCGCTTAGAGGCAAGTCCGCTTCGAGCGTAGATAAGACCGACTGTGCCGAGTGGGAGCTCGATCGCTATTCCCGTATGTATCATCTTTGTCTCTCCGGGTGCTATCTCGACACTCTCTCCACAAGAATAAAGGTCAGCGCCCGCCGCGAATTCAGAACCGTATTTCGGTGTCACCGCATCCGACAAAAGCTTTTTTATATTTACGTCAAATCTCATTTTATTCCTCCCCGCCTATCTCGGTAAATTCAGTATATGAGATAAGCAATTCAAGTGTTTTATCATAGAGCATGGTTTCATATATCTGCTCTTTGAGGTTCTCGCGAACATAAGTTTCGGTATAGCCCTCGGAGACAAAAAGCGCTACGTATCTATCAAAATTAGCGTCCTTATCCTTTTGGGTGAGCTCTATTCCCTCTGCCTTAACGAGCGCATAGAACAAGAGGTCCTCGGCGGTGAGCTTTTTGCTTTCCTCAAGTATCATTTCCTCGGTTATACCAAGAGACTCGAGCAGCTCCTCATAAGTCTGGTTGCCCGCCTTTGCCATATACTGATATCCCGCCTGCTTCTGATAAAAATAAAAAGCCACCTGATTCTGAGGATATTTTTTGATCTCTGAAATCTCTACAAGCTTCTGCCACGCGGCATCACCCTTTGACATCTTTTCGGGGTCATAGGATACCTTCATAGTCTTATAATCACCGAGCTCTACGTACTCCGTGAGGTCGAGGGTCGACATATCCATCTTCTCGTCTTCTTTACCATTGCGTCCCGGCTCTACGAGAGGTGGCTTTGGCTTGCATGAGAAAAGTGAGCCGCAAACAATCATCAGCAAAAGAAAAAGCGCTATTGTTTTTTTCATACTACCACCTCCTGAATTTCAGTATATTAAAATTATATCACACAGAGAAATACAGGTCAAGTAAAACTTAAAAAGATAAAGAAAAAAGGCCTCATACGAGACCTTTTTTCTACAGACAGTCAAAGTGATCAGTTGTTGCTCTCTACTTTGATAACTTCCTGTCCCTTGTAATATCCGCATGCCTTGCATACGCGGTGGTTCATAACCATCTCTCCGCACTTAGGGCACTTTGTCATGCCGGGCATATCAAGCTTCCATGTGCTTGAACGTCTCTTGTCTCTACGTGCTTTAGATACTTTTCTCTTCGGTACTGCCATAATCTACACCTCCTTGAAGTGTGTGAAACACTACTTTCATTTATATTTATTATTTTTTATTATTTTTTGTCTTCGTCGAAAAACGTTTTGAGAACTGCCCAACGCGGATCTATCTCACGCTCGGGGCAATCGCACTTCCCCTCTCTCTTAGGCTTGCCGCACTTGGGACAAAGTCCGGGGCAATCCTCCGAGCAAAGAAGCTTTGCGGGGAAACTGAGAAGAAGCTCCTCTGAGAGCGGCTCGTCTATATCGAGCATTGTTTTGTCGAGTATCGCATACTCGTCAAAGTGCTCGTCGAGCTGCTCGTCACTGAGTGTTCCCTCCGAAACTACCGTGCGCTCGAAGTCAAGAGAGAAAACTCCAACTACCGGAGCAAGACATCTGGCACATTCGCTTGAATAAGAAAGCTCAGCTTTGAGTTTAAGCCGCATATACCCTGCGTTATCTGTGATCTCGCCGAGTACGTGCGCGTCACCGTTGAAGGTGACTCCGTCAAGTTTTTGGGGTTGGAGCGTGTAATCGATCTTTATGCTATCGACCTCGCCTCGAAGAAGCGGACCTACATCAAGAATCATAACACACCTCCGTTTTTTTCAATTGACACAAAACGCGACGATAACTATTATAATATAGAAAACCGAGTTTGTCAATAGATTTTTCAAATTTTATGTTATTTTGAAAAATTAAAATTTTTTTGTTTATTTTTTGTGGATTATATGATAAAATTGTCCTATAATACACGCTTCGGAGGATATTATGGCGGATTTTTTGAGCACCGAATTTGCAAAAAAATTGAAAAGCGAAGTTTTTGCGCGTCCTGAGGATTCTCACAAGGGTAGCTTTGGAAGAATACTCGCTATCTGCGGCTCTCACGGTATGGCAGGTGCGGCATATCTTTCGGCTCTCGCAGCATATCGCACGGGCGCAGGGCTCGTTGAGATCTTCACCCCCGAGGAGAACCGAATCGCACTTCAGATGCTTATCCCCGAAGCTATAATCAAGACCTATGATACCGAGTGCTTTGACCCTTATTCACTCGCGGATTCTATAGACAAATGCGATGCGCTCCTTATCGGATGCGGGCTCGGTATGTCTCGCGTCTCGCTGGAGATACTCAAAACCGCGCTCAGACAATCGCGGCTACCCACTGTTATCGATGCCGATGCGCTGAATCTCCTCTCCGAGCACAAATCCCTTTTGAAATACGCAGAGGGAAAAATAATAACGCCTCACATAAAGGAGATGTCGCGCCTTACCGACATAACCGTTGAGGAGATAGAAAAAGATACCGAGAGGACTGCTCGTGAGTTTTCGGATAAATACTCACTTTGCTGTGTCCTCAAAAATCACAACACAACAGTGTGCGGTAAGGACGGCAGGACATATGTAAACAGCATTAGCAACAGCGCCTTGGCAACGGCAGGCTCGGGTGACGTGCTTGCAGGCATTATCGTATCTCTCCTCGCGCAAAAGCACCTTTCCCTCTCGAATTTTGAGGCAGGAGCGCTTGGCGTTTATCTACACGCAAAGGCAGGAGATCGCGCCAAAGAGGAGCTTGGTCAAAGTGCCGTCATGGCAAGGGATATAGCGAACAATATAAGATTTCAATAACCAATAAAAAGCAGGGCTTATTTCAGCCCTGCTTTTTATTTAGCTCTGTCTCTTGAAATACTGATAAAGATTACAGGGTATCATTCCGTTATAGAGCTTCTTGACCTTATCGGCGCGTCTGCCGTAAAGGTTTTGGAAGTTATCGCAGGACGTGATGACATATATCTGCCACGGGTCAAAGCTAGCAAAGACACGACCAAGGTTTTTATAAAGCTTTTCGACCTCAGCAGGTGTCATAAGTCGCTCACCGTAGGGTGGATTACAAACTATCGTTCCGCGTCTGTCCGGCTTTTTGAGTGTCAGCGCATCTGCCTTGAAAAATTTTATCGAGTCTGAGACCCCTGCTCTTTTAGCGGATGCCTTGGCGATATCAAGTGCTTCATCGTTTATATCAGAGCCCCACGCCTCAAACGAGCTCTCGGGCAGAATATCCTCTCTCGCCCACTCTCTTGCCTCTTTCCAAACGCTCGGCGCTATCTGAGGGAATGCCTCTGCCGCAAATCCGCGCTTGAGTCCCGGGGCGATGTTTCGCATCATCATAGCCGCCTCGATAACTATCGTTCCCGAGCCGCAGAAGGTATCCCAAAGGAGCACGTCCTCGCGAGGACGCGATATTTTGACCATTGCCGCAGCAAGTGTCTCACGAAGCGGTGCGGCAACCATATCGGGGCGGTAGCCACGTTTGTGAAGAGTTACTCCCGTGGTATCTATCATAAGATCCACCTTATCCTTGAGTATCAAAAACTCAATCTGATACTTAACTCCCGTCTCATCAAACCAACGCACGCCGTATTTCTCGCCAAGGCGGGAAACTATAGCCTTTTTGATTATACTCTGACAGTCGGGAATAGAATACAGCTTACTCTTTATAGAGTGTCCTTTTACGGGGAATGCGGCATTCGCTCCGATAAATTTCTCCCAAGGGAGCGCTCTCGTTCCTTCAAAAAGCTCCTCAAAGCTATAAGCCTTAAAACTTCCCATTTTTATCATAACTCGCTCCGCAAAGCGAAGTCTTATATTTGCGTCTGCGATCGTGTTTTCGTCGCCCTCAAAATACACTCGTCCGTCTATCGTTTCAAGCCTTTTACAGCCGAGTTCGTCTATCTCCTCACCAAGAAGCTTTTCAAGTCCGAAAAGGCAGGTGGCTACAAGTTCAAGTTTCATTTTTGACCTCCAAAGTCTTTTTACACTATAGATTATAAAACATATTTTGCCTAAAGTCAATGTTTATTCTTTTTGCTTGACACAGAAAATAAAATTTGATATAATTATGATGTATGTGTTTATTTGCATTTTGCAGATGAGGAGGGCTGATGGTCTGTGAGAGGATATATGGATGATATCGTCGCCAACGAAGAGCTTCGCAGACGCATCTGCGAGGACATAAAGAGCGGCAGTTTTTTGCACGCGTACGTCATCGAAGGTCCTAAAGGCACGGGAAAGCACACGATAGCAAAGCTCACAGCCGCCGCACTCGCTTGCGAGCACCGTGGAGATGCGGGCGCGCCTATTCCCTGCAAAAGCTGTCCTGCCTGCAAAAAAATTCTTGCCGATCTTTCGCCCGACGTTATAACAGTCACAAGCGAGGGCAAGCCGACAGTCGGTGTTGACAAGATAAGATTTTTAAAAGAGGACGTACACATAATCCCGAACGAGCTTGAGGATAAGTTCTATATTATCGAGGATGCCGACAAGATGACAACGCAGGCGCAGAATGCCCTGCTCCTCACACTTGAAGAGCCACCCTCATACGCGAGATTCATTCTCCTTTGCGAGAGAGCCGAGCTTTTGCTTGAAACTATAAAAAGCCGCGCACCTATCCTCAGAACAGAGCCGATTCCCACGCACCTCATTGACGAATATATCTCAAAAAACGACCCACGAGCTTCGCAGATGAAGGCTACAGCTCCCCAGGATTACCGCGAGCTCCTTATGTCGGCATCCTTTGGAATAGGTGGGGCGCTTGAGCTTCTCGACACAAAGAAATTTGCGCCGATACTTGAGAACAGACGTCTTGTCAAAGAGTTTTTGTCCTTTGCGCTTCACATAGCACAGGGCGGATCTGCGCTCCCGCTTTTAGAGAAGTTCTCAAAGAAAAGAGAGCTGTTCGCGGAGCAGATAGCGATGATACAGCTCGCCCTTCGAGACATAATAATTTCTAAAAAAAGCGACAAAGCACCCCTTTGCTTCTTTGCCTCAAAGGATGAGGTGGCAGTATTTTGTGACGCCACGTCAATAGTGAAACTTCTCTCTATCTTTGACGCTCTCGACCTCGCCGCAAAGCGCACATCAAGAAACGCTAACGTAAGACTTACTTTGGTATCACTTTTCTCTGATACCGATATGATATAAATTTTTCCGAGTATTCGGAGAACGGAGTTATAAATGGAAGAAAAAAATCAGGCACAGCCCCGTCAGGATAATAAGCAAAATCCGAACAGTCACGGCGGCCCACACCACCACAGGAAAAACAATAGAAACAGAAGAAGAAATCACCACAATAAAAACAGAAATAACACACCGAAGGAAGCCGTAGTAGAGCTTGAAAAGGAAGTTCTCCTTGAAGAGTCTGCTCCTGCAGTAGAAGAGCCTGCATTTATCGACGTAGAGACCCCCGAGATCGTAGAAGAAGTCTTGGAGGAAAAAGAGGAAAAGAACGAGGTCATGGTTGACGTTGTCGGCATTCGCTTCAAGTCCTCGGGCAAGACCTACTATTTCGATCCCAACGGTATCACCGCGGCAAAAGGCGTTCACGCGATAGTTGAGACCGCGCGCGGTCTTGAATACGGAGAGGTATCCCTCGCTAACACTCAGGTCAGCGAGAGCGACATAGTCCCTCCCCTGCGTCCTCTTGTGAGGATCGCAACCGAGGCTGACACCAAGATACACCTTGAAAACAAGAAAAAGGAAGAGAGCGCATTCGTTATCTGCAACGAGCGTATCGCGGCACACAAGCTTGATATGAAGCTTATCGAGGCGCAGTACACATTTGACAATACAAAGCTCCTCTTTTACTTCTCCTCCGCAGGTCGAGTTGACTTCCGCGAGCTTGTAAAGGACCTCGCATCTGTATTCAAAACGAGGATCGAGCTCCGTCAGATCGGTATCCGCGATGAAGCAAAGCTTATCGGCGGTCTCGGTATGTGCGGCAGACCTCTTTGCTGCTCGGTATTCCTTTCCGACTTCGGTCAGGTGTCGATAAAGATGGCAAAGGAGCAGAATCTCTCGCTCAACTCCTCAAAGATATCCGGTATCTGCGGCAGACTTATGTGTTGTCTGCGCTTCGAGCATGAGACCTACGAGTACGAGATAAAGAGAACTCCCCCCGTTGACTCAACCGTAAAGACCGAGGACGGAATCGGAACGGTCACAGAAATAAATCCCCTTGCGGGCACTATCAAGGTAAAACTCACCGATAAGCCCGACATCCCTCCTAAATCTTATCACAGAGATAATGTGACTGTTATCAAGAAATAAAAAACAAATTCGCTAAGGCGCACCTGTAATTAAACGGGTGCGCCTTTAAACTTTCCGTTGATGTTTTTAACTAAAATTCAACATCGCCGTTATTGAATAAGTATGACTGCATGATATAATATAATTAAGACAAGCGTTTGTCACTTTATGAAGTCGAGGTAAGATATGGAACTCAAAATCAGTGAAAATTTAAAAAAATTGCGCAAGCAACGCGGCAATACACAAGACGATCTTGCCGCTCATCTCGGTATATCCGTACAAGCGGTATCAAAATGGGAGCGTGGCGACGGCTTTCCTGACATTGCATTTCTACCCTACATCGCGGCTTATTATGAAGTTACCGTGGACGATATTTTAGGGTGCACTTTCATACGAAAGCAGGAGGATATTGAAGCCTTTAAAAATAAGTCCCAGGAATTGATCAATAAAGGAAAACGCCAAGAAAGGCTTAAGCTTTGCCGAGAAATGCAAAAGAAATATCCCCATGATGAAGATGTGTTGTGTGATTTAATGTACGATTTGTGGGCTATTGACTATGCAAAAAACAGCGAAGAAGTTATTTCTATTGCCAACAAGCTTCTTAAAAGTGATTCTTTAGACATTCGTTACAGTGCTATTCAAATACTTGCCTTTATCAATGCGCAGTTGGGAAATGATGAAAAAGCAATAGAATATGCCAAAATGGTTCCGTGCAACAAAGACCTGCTTTCTTCCGTTTTAAAAGGAAAGGCATTGGTCGAACATTGCCGTTGGTATTTTTGGAACGTATGCGATGATATGTTCAGAACGTCTTACAATATGATACAGAAGCCTGAAGCCGAATATACCGCCGAAGAACGCCACTTTATAAGAGACACTTTGTACCAATTTTATTATCTAATCTTCTCGGATGGTGATTTCGGTTTTTGGGAAATCCGTCTTGCAGATCTTTGTTATTTTATGGCGATGAGCTCGACGGAAATGGGAAATATAGAGCAAGCATTCGTTGAAATTAACAAAATGTGTGATCATATAGAAAAATATCAAAATTTCACTCATATTGAACACACTTCTCCTTTGGTTCGCGGATTGAAATATGATTCTTCACAAAGTGGCAAGGCCCGTGAAGAAAGCGCGGCTTATACATTTCTTCACTCTTTGTATGAACATCCAAAATTTGAGCGCATACGCTCCGACAAAAGATTTGAAACAATAGAAAGCAGGTTGAAATCTTTAGGATAACTTCATAATTGCTTTTTAGTGATCTCTGATAATCTCTGCTAAAAAATTTAAATACGGATCGCCCAATTTTTCAGAAAGGAGAATTTCTATGAAGGAGAAAAAGCAAATTCGCCCCGAGGTATCAGATTATAATCCTGTGCCTCTTTATCGCTCCTACGGTGTAACTCGCAGAGAGCATCCGATCATAAACAAGATAAAGCTGGCAATACAGCAGTTTACCGTAATAATACTACTCTTGCCGATGTGTATTGTGTTAGCTTTCGGTATTGCTATGACGGTTCTTTATGGAAAGTCTTTGGCATTCGTGCTTTTTACCCCGATGCTCCTGTTTTTTGTCTTTAAGCTAACAAACTCCTTCAGGAAAAGAGCTGTATTTTTAAAAAAGCTCAAAAACCTTGCCAAAAAAGAGGGATACATCCTTACATTCAAACGTGGCTTTTGGGCATCATTCTTTTGGTCGCCGACAAAGGAGTATTTTGTGCTTGACACTCCCAAATATTCTTACCACGTGTACGTTTTCACCGCTCGGAAATACAATTCTGAAATAGTGTTTGAAAGCGAGGAAAGATTCAACCTTGTCAAACGTCCGCTTCGCAATATATTTTCACTGGCTTTGGGATTGAAAACTAAAATTAAAGCATATACCTTTACGCCCAATCGCTCTTTGCCGATGTATTCTCGCGCGAAGATCATAGGCTTTCTCGTAAATCCCGTTTGCGATTCTGTAAGTTACAGAAGAAAAAACGGCGCCTCAGAGCCCACCGGAAGCGGCGGCGAAATGTTTGGATACTACATGTTTACAGGCTCGGGCTTTATCAATGCCGTCAAACGAAACGAAGAACACGAAAATTAAAATATTCCTATGCTCTCTAAAACAAAAGCCTCCAACGGAAATCCGTTGGAGGCTTTTTATTACAACTTTGTCTATAAGCCGGGTTCTGTCTTAAACGGCCATCTATCTTTGCTGAATGTCACCACTCAGCTCCGAGGATCTCTCCTCGCGCCACCCGCGGATATGCGCCGAGCAGGCATCCGACTACGGTGTTGCTTCCGATAGAGTTTACAGCAAACCTATGTTACCATAGGAGTGGGTGAGCTCTTACCTCGCCTTTCCACCCTTACCGCGCTTGTATTGAATAATGCAGAACAAAAAGCATGTGCCGGTTTAGCTGCGCTTTCCCTCTCTGCCGTACCAAGTACGGCGACGAGTAAAAAATCGCATCT
>JAZOLL010000024.1:0-17003 GCA_045653105.1 Eubacteriales bacterium | reverse complement strand
TTTAGCTCAGTTGGTAGAGCAACTGACTCTTAATCAGTGGGTCCCGGGTTCAAATCCCTGAAGGTGCACCAGCGGCAAGCTGCCGCTCCCAAACTTCACGATGAAGAATGATGGAGGCAAAACAAGCTCCGCGCTTCAAAGTGATCTAAAGTCTGTTTGTGAATAGCAAACAGATAGTCAGTGTTTCTAACGCAAAGGGTCCACCCGTTCCCATTCCGAACACGGAAGTTAAGCTTTGCAGTGCCGAAAATACTTAGCTGGAGACGGCTCGGAAAGATAGGTCAACGCTGACATAAAAAGACATCTACCTTGGTAGATGTCTTTTTTCTTTTATATTTGTTTTTTCATATGCTCAAGGGCACCTTTTTCGAGACGGGAGACCTGTGCCTGTGATATTCCTATCTCTTCGGCTATCTCCATTTGGGTTTTGTTCTGATAATATCGCATATTTATTATTTTTCGCTCTCTATCGGTAAGCTTTTTCATAGCTTCCTTGAGAACTATATTTTCAAGCCATATTTCGTCCGAGCTGTTTGAGTCGCTGAGCTGATCCATAACGTAGATAGAGTCTCCATTCTCACTATATACGGGTTCATAGAGCGATATAGGCTCGATTATTGCCTCCATAGCTCTGAGGACAGATTCTCTTTTTTCTCCCATACGATTCGCTATCTCATCTATAGTGGGATCGCACTCCTTTTCGTGGACGAGTTCCTCTCTTGTCTGTAGAGACCTATAAGCCAGATCTCTTACAGAACGACTTATTCTTATTGCGTTATTGTCTCGCAAGTATCGTCTTATCTCTCCGATTATCATCGGGACCGCATAGGTGGAAAACTTGACCTCAAGCTCGGTGTTGAAGTTATCTACCGCCTTGACAAGTCCGATACAGCCTACTTGGAAGAGGTCATCGAGATTTTCTTTTCTGTTTGTAAAGCGCTGAATTATACTAAGAACAAGGCGAAGATTTCCGTATATCAGCTCCTGTCTTGAGTCGGGGTCTCCTTCCTTTGCTTTTTGCAGCAGTGTCTTTTTCTCTTCATCGGTCAAAACTTTTAAATTTGCGGTGTTAACTCCGCATATTTCTACTTTGTTATAGTACATAAAAATACTCCCGATTTATTATATATCGGGAGTATTGACTTTTTTAAGGGTATACTATTCAGAAGCTCTTGTGTTAGTTTTTACCAGTTTCAATTCACTTTGTGGTGGGTGAGTCAGTTCAAGCGTTATATCCGCGAAATCAAGGTCTGCGGTATCGTGTGTGATCATAATTACGGCTTTGCCTTTTAGATGATCAAATACAAATTCACTTACTTCACGGCGCATATCGGAGTCAAGTCCTTTGAACGGTTCGTCGAGGATTACGAGATCTGCATTATACGCAAGAGCTCTAGCCAGAGAGACTCTTTGTTTCATACCGCCGGATAGCTCGCTCGGGTATTTGTCCAAAGATTCGGAAAGGCCCATTTTCGAGAGTAGCAATTTAGCAGTTTCTTCGTTTGAAACCGTGCTGACGTTTTCCAGTGCGGTCATCCACTCAAAAAGTCGCGGCTCTTGAAATACAAAGGATAGTTTTTTGCAGTCGTTTATGATCTCGCCGCCTGTAGGCTTTAAAAGACCCGATATAAGATTTAAAAGAGAAGTCTTTCCAATGCCCGACTCACCGATCACGGCGCTCACTTTTCCTGCTTTGAATTCATAAGTAAGATCATCTATAACGTCGGTTTTTCCAAATCTGAGAGACAGGTTGTTTACTTTCAGCATTTATTTCACCTCCATATTCGAAATGTGGAGTTTGCTTGAGAGCGAGCGGATGCCCGATATCAAAAGCTTTTCTATCACTACACTAAGTATTATCACCGTAAGTGTCCACGCGAAAAGCTCGGTAGTCTCCATATACATTTTTGAGAGGTATATTTCAGTGCCTATAGCTTGTTTGGGCGTGCAGAGCACTTCTGCTGCGATGCCCGCTTTCCATGCCATACCCAAGGATGCACGGCATGCGGCGAGAAAATAAGGCATTATTGAGGGCAGATATATTCTGAATATCTTTTTCCAAAATGAAAAATTATATACCTTTGCAACCTCCAGGAGTTTTTTGTCAACTCCCATTATTCCTGCCGAGACGTTAGACCACACGATCGGAATAACGATAAGCATTGTGATAAACGCGGGAAGTGTGTCTCGTTCTACCCAAAGGATGGCGAGCACGATAAAGGATGCGACGGGCGTCGCTTTTACCACTGTCATAAGAGGGGAGAAAAGCGTGTCCATAGGCTTGATATTCGCCGTAAGTGCGGCAACCGCAGAGCCGATCAAGAGCGAGAGGAATATAGCTATGAGTATTCGGATAAGAGATGCTCCCACTGTCTGCCAAAATTCCACGTTAGATACAAGTGCGAAAAGCGCCGAGGCGGTAGCCTTTGGGGATGGCAGGAGAAATTCGGAGTCTATCTGCTTTGAAACTATCGCCCACACAAGAATCCAGAAGACGACAGAGAGGAGCGCGCCGAATATTTTATATAATCTTTTTTTAGCAGTGCTCATTTTGTACCTCCTTATCAAGTGTGGGCGAGTGATTTGTTGATTTGTTATCTTGCGTAGTAGAATCCGTCGTCGGGAATTGCGGCGATGGATTTGGAGTTGGATGCGTGAAGCTTTTCATAGAACACAGAGATTGCGTCCTTCATTGCTTTTCCTTCTATGAAGCAGATGTTACAGTTGGGAAGCGCTTTCTTTGCCATCGGAGCTGCGGGGATAATGCCTGCTTCTACGATTGTGGAGATAGCTTCATCAGATCCCGATTTGATATATTCAACAGATGCTTTGTAATCGTCAAGGAATTTGCTGAGTTCTTTGGGATGCTTCTTTGCGAAGTCTGTGTTTACAACGAGACAGCCCTGTGCGAGAGTGTTCTCACCGTAAACCTTTTCCCACTCGGTTGTAAAGTTCATTGCAACGGTTACGTTTGAATTGTTTGCTCGAACTACGCTTACCTTGGGCTCGGGAAGTACGGCAAGTTTGACCGCACCTGTCGTTACAGCGGTAGCAAGTGCATCGGGGGAGGGGTAAGAGGTGGTATCGAGTGTTACGTCGTCACTTGTAAGTCCGTTTGCCTCAAGGAGAGCTGCGGTGATGTACTCGGGGTTAGAGCCTGCACCGGGGAGATATATCGTCTTTCCCTTGAGAGAATTAAAATCGGTAACGGTCTCACCGTTGTTCAGAAGATAGAGAACACCGAGTGTATTTATTGCGAGTAGCTGCACCTTGCCTGCGCTCTTTTTGTAAAGGTTAGCTGCTGCATTTGTGGGGAGCGCTGCGATCACGCATTCGCCGGAGATTATAGCGCCTGTTATCTGATCAGGTGCTGCGATAACATCTATTTTGTAGTTCATATCGAGCTTTCCTGTTTTTGCATCAACTATAAGCTTTGATGCACCGAGGGCGGTAGTTCCGTTGAGGAAATATATCTTCATTTCAAGGGTTTTGTCAAGTGTTTGTGTATCTGTGTCGTCCTTGTCGGGCTCTTTTGTACAGGAGACGAGCGGTACGACAATAAGTGTGAGTGCGAGGATGAGTGTGAGTGCTCTGATAAGTATTTTTTTCATGTTTTTATTCCTTTCGTATATATTATTGGTTTATATTTATTTAACCGACGCGGTGTTTGAACGGTCGGGATATTTTTCATAGATCAAGTCTTTGTTGACAGAGATGCTTTTTTTGTCGGTGCGCTTTATAAGACCCGCTTCCTCGAGCGAATCAAAAGCGCGGTAAAGGGAAGCTCTGCCGATATCAAGCATTTCAGCAAGCGCGCTCATTGATACCTTAGAGGAATATACACCGTTTATAGCATTCTTTGAAAGAAAGAGCGCGAGACGTCGTTCCGCACCGCCTGCCGTGAAGGAGTTTATCTTTTTGTTGAGATAGATTATCTTATTGCTTTGAAAAGCAAGAAAACTCTTCAGGGTGTTTTTATCGTTTTCGATAAGCTCTCTGAGCGCATCTTTTTTGATAAAGAGGATATTACAAGTGTTTTTTGCGGATATTCTTGTAGGGAAGTCAAGCTCTTTTGCATAAAGATTTGCAATGCCAAAAATAGAACCGACGGAAATCGTGCTGAGAAGCACGCTTCGCTCCTCGTCAGAGGAGTTTATTGCAGCAACACCCGAAACTATCACTCCGATCGAGTCATTGTCCTCATAGGGGGAGCAGATCTCATCGGAGGGGGAATAGCTTTTCAGATAGAAATATTCGTCTGTTATATAGCGACAGAGAGCCTCATCGGAGGTGTCTTTGAATATAGAAAGCTTTTTTATATCGGGATAAACATCTATTATCGTCATTTAAAACCCTCCTAATAAATTGTCTCATATGAGACAATTTATTATACCATATCTGTTCTTTTCTGTCAAGAATAGTGATAAAGCTTATTGTAAACAAATTGTTAACAATATGAAAAAGAACGGGAATATACACCCTATGGGTGTATAATATACGAAGAGTGTTTTGGAAAGATCTAATCTAAAATACATAAAAACAAAAAGGAGTTATTATGACACTTGTAATACTTGCTGCCGGAATGGGCTCGAGATACGGGGGACTTAAGCAGATAGATCCAATAACCGAGAATGGAGAGTTTATAGTTGACTTTTCAGTGTTTGACGCTATCAGAAGCGGTTTTGATAAAGTAGTATTTGTAATAAAAAAAGAAAACCTTGAGGTGTTCAGAGAAACTGTAGGCAAGCGATTTGAAAATAAAATAAAGGTTGAGTATGCATTCCAGTCTATCGATGATATCCCCGAGGGCTTTTCTGTTCCCGAGGGCAGAGTAAAACCGTGGGGAACCGCACACGCAATGCTCGCCGCAAGAGATCTTGTCAGCGATCCGTTTGCGGTTATAAATGCAGATGATTTTTACGGTGAGAGCGCTTACCGTATAATTGCGGATCATTATAAAAATAATAGTGGTAAATCAGGGTCTTACTGTATGGTGGGATATCCTTTGATTAACACATTGACAGAGAATGGAACTGTATCCAGAGGTGTTTGTCGTGCCGATGAAAGCGGACGTCTTGTGTCGGTTACAGAGAGGACCAAGATAAAGAGGATCGGAGAGGTTGCCGAATCTGTAGAGGATGACGGAACCTACACAATACCGCTTGACAGTATCGTATCTATGAACTGTTGGGGATTTACTACCGATATATTCGATAAGGTTATGAAGGGCTTTGAAAAATTTCTTGCGGGAGAACAGGGAGATCCTCAGAAGCGCGAGTATTATCTGCCCTTTGCGGTTACCGAGCTTATGAACGAGGGTGCTTGTGACGTTGCCCTTTATCGCTCTTTGGATCAGTGGTACGGAGTTACATACGCTGAGGATAAGCAAAATGTAAAGGAGAGCATTTCCGCACTTATGAATAGCGGAAAGTATCCCAAAAAGCTTAGCTGACTGCAAAACACAGGAGGGAACAAATGGCAATTCTTATAACAGGTGGCGCGGGATATATAGGAACACACACCTTGGTAGAGCTTTTGGCGGCAGGTAAAGAGGTAGTTTGTGTAGACAACTATTCTAACAGCAAGCCCGAGGCGCTTAAACGGGTAAAGGAGATATCCGGAAAGGATTTCAAATGCTACGAGGCAGATCTTCTTGATATAGATGCTCTTGAGCATATTTTCCTTGAGAACGATATAGATAGCTGCATACATTTTGCGGGACTCAAAGCGGTCGGAGAGTCTTGCGAAAAGCCGTTGCTCTATTATCATAACAACCTCATGAGTACCTTTAATCTTTGTTCGCTTCTTTCAAAATACAGCGCAAAGAGAATAGTTTTCAGCTCATCAGCAACTGTTTACGGCATTCCAAAAACCGTTCCGGTAAAAGAGGACTTTCCATTGTCAACAATGAGTCCTTATGGTGAGACTAAGCGAATGATAGAACGAGTTCTCTCTGACCTTTATCTTGCAGATAATGAGTGGAGTGTTTCTGTTCTTAGATATTTCAATCCTATAGGCGCGCACGAGAGCGGTCGTATCGGAGAAGATCCCAAAGGAATACCGAATAATCTCCTGCCTTACGTAGCGCAGGTCGCAACGGGCAAGCGCCCCTATCTTTCGGTATTTGGAAATGATTACAACACCCATGACGGCACAGGTGTGAGAGACTATATTCACGTTGTAGATCTCGCAAAGGCGCACCTGAAGGCTATAGAGAGAGCAGAAAAACGCACAGGTGTTGAGTTCTTTAACGTTGGAACAGGCAACGGATATTCGGTTTTGGACGTTGTGAAGGCATACGAGACTGCAACGGGCGTTAAGATAAACTATAAGATAACGGAAAGGCGTCCCGGAGATATCGACGAATACTATGCCGACCCCACGAAAGCGCGCGACTTGCTCGGCTGGCGCGCAGAGAAGACACTTGAAGATATGTGCAGAGATTCTTATAGATGGCAGAAGAATAATCCCGAAGGATACGGTGAATAATGAGCATAAAAAAAGAGTGCTTTGGCACACTCGATGACGGCAGAGAGGTTTTTTCATACACGCTTGAAAACAGTGGCGGTATGAGTGTTAAAATACTAAGTTACGGTGGCATCATCAGAGAACTTAAAGCGTCGGATAAAAACGGCGCTTTTTGTGATGTTGTAGGCGGATTTGACACGCTGGATTCATATGTCCGTGCTGACGGATATCTTGGCGCTTTGGTTGGCCGCGTGGCAAACAGAATTGCGGGCGGTAGATTTTCACTTGACGGTGTGGAATACACGCTTGCTAAAAATAATGGCGATAATCATCTTCACGGTGGTGCTTCGGGATTTGATTCTAAAATATGGAGTGTAGGGGAGCATGCTTCAGACGAGCCCTCGCTCACGCTCAAGTATTTTTCTCCCAACGGCGAGGAGGGATATCCCGGCGGACTTTTGGTGAGTGTGAAATACACCTTGCGTGAGGACAATGCCCTGGTTATAGATTACAGAGCTACTACCGATAAAAAGACGGTAGTTAATCTCACAAATCACAGTTATTTCAATCTCGCGGGTGGTGGAGATGTTTTAGGGCATACGCTTTGGGTGGACGCGGATAGATATCTGCCCACGGATGAGGGATTGATCCCCACAGGGGAGATGGCAGACGTAACTGGAACTCCGTTTGATTTCAGAGAGCCAAAGGAGATATGCAGAGATATCCAAGGTCCGCACAAAGATCTGCTTTTGGCCGGTGGATACGACCACTGCTTTGTTTTTTCGGATGGGGAATATGGGATGCTCAAAAAGAGAGCGGAGCTTTATCACAAGGAGAGCGGACGCACTCTTGAGGTGTATACCGATCAGAGAGCTATTCAGATATACACGGCTAACTTTCTGAATGATGAGCGATATCCGCTAAAGGGTGGAGTACCGCAAAGAAGACAGAGCTTTGTTTGTCTTGAGACCGAGGCTATGCCGAACAGCATAAATCAAAAAGGCTTTACCGATACAATACTTTCCCCTGGAGAGGAATACAAGACGACAACTGTCTATAAATTCTCAGTGAAATAATAAAAAAGATAGGCTCATCCTTGATATTGCCAAGGATGAGCCAAATTTTTGCACCACAACATTATCATTATATCATAAAAAAATCTACTTGTAAAGGGGGTAACTGTACAAAAGCACCAAGTTCTCTGAAATAAACAAAAAATATTTATATATTTCTGACAAATTGTCAATTGCAAAAGCCTTTTTTATGTGATATAATACAAGTGAAGAAAGGAGGAAGCCTCCAATGAGAAGTTAAAACTTAGACGTTGATGAAAAGAAAAAGCATCCGATCTGGTAATAGGAAACACGGCGGTGTTACGTATTATATAGATTTAGGAATGGAAGTAAAAAGCTTGGAAGAGTAGTGGTTAAAGTCAAACCATGAAGTGGAAGCTTTTAGAAGTAAGATAAGGGTAGTAGCAATAGAGTGAGTAAAGCCTTAATGGAAAGGCTTAGGTAAGTGCTAAGAAGAGAGTAAGTGACAAGATAAATAAAGTACCACTCGGAATGCAAAAACTCTTTTGATCAATCGTCAGAATTTCACCTTTGAGTGCTCGCCATAGAATAAAAACGTAAGGGTATTCTTCTTAAAGAAATTGGATTTGATGTTTTGTAGGAAATGGGACGGTAAAGCACGAAGGTAGACTAAAGAAAGAGAGGATTAAGAAAGATGTTAGATATTAAGACAGAACAGAAATGACCCTTGATTGTGGGCTTACAACCGCAATCAAGGGTCATTTCTATTTTTATGATCATTCAAATAAAAACTCACGTTTTTTGTAGAGCGCACGGTAAAGTATCATACCGAGCAGATATACCGAAAGGATCTCACCAATGCCGACTGTCAGCATAAAATATCCAACTCCGCCCTCAAAACCGTAACAATACGCGAGCACGAAGGGGATTGTTATTGTGTTAGCGAGGATCGGGGGCAGTGGAGCTAGCCATTTGAAATGTCGGAGGGCATAAGTGCCGAATGCGCCGATAAGAGTTGCCAGTGTTCCAAAGATCACGTCCTGCCAGATAGCACCCGAGATGATGTTTGCGATAAAGCACCCGATACCAAGCGCGGGGATCGCCGCAGAGGTGAAAATGGGTAGGATGCAGAGAGCCTCTGAAAATCTTACCTGAATAACGTGCGAGGAAAGACCGAGCATGGAGGCAATGAGTGTTAAAACTACGTAAAGTGACGCAATAAGTGCTGCACGGCACAAAAAGAGCGTCTTTTTTTGATGTGCTGAATGATTTTTCATACTTCTTTTTCTCTCTGACTTTCACGACAGAGAACTCCTTAGTTTTTATTAAAGTGAGGATGGTTACGAACTCACTGAGAAATATTATACCGAGTATCAAAGAAAAAGTCAATAAAAAGAATGAAATTTTTATATACCTCTTGACAAGACAAAATTTATGTGATATCATTATGATATCACATTGATATAGGAGGATTTTATGGAAACCAAAAAAATAACAGCAAAAGAGATAAAAGCGGGTAACGGCTTTTTGGCGCTTATACTTATCATTATCGGAGCTGTGCTCTCAATAGCGTGTACGATAATCGGCGCGTTGGGCTTTGATGGGATGGTTATCTCCTCGCTCGCTATCGCTACAGTGATCTTTGTGTTTGGGCTTTTGCTTATGCTCGCGCTTTGCTTTCTGCCCGCGGGACTTAAGGTGGTTCGTCCTAACGAGGCAAGAGTGTTTACGCTCTTTGGAAAGTATTACGGTACGATAACAAAGTCGGGATTTTTCTACGTAAATCCCTTTGTAGTATCGATTATACCCGCAGATGACTCTGCTAAGGAGCAGGTGCCCGCTGCCAAGACAAAGGTAAGAGCCGGAGAGCAGGAGATCGCAGCTGCAAATACTCTTCGCAAGGTGGTTTCGCTTAAAACACAGACTCTCAATAACGCAACACAGAAGGTAAATGACGTGCTCGGTAACCCCATAATGATAGGAACTATCGTAATATGGAAGGTTGTAGATCCTACACAGGCTGTTTTTGCAGTTGAAAATTACAAGGAATACCTCAGTGTACAGACAGACTCTATCGTAAGAAACACCGCAAGACTTTATCCTTATGACATTTTTGACGAGGATGATGACAACGATGAAAAGAAGGAATGCTCACTCAGAGGAAGCTCTCTTGAGATAGCAGAGAATATGAAGAAGGAGCTTCAGGAAAAGGTTGCAGATGCAGGTCTTTTCATTGAGGATGTAAGAATAACACACCTTGCATATTCCGAGGAGATCGCGGCGGCAATGCTTCAGCGCCAGCAGGCAGCAGCTATAATTGCGGCAAGACAGAAGATCGTTGTCGGCGCTGTAGGAATGGTCAAGATGGCGCTTGAAAACCTCAGCGAGGATGATATAGTGGTTCTTGATGACGAAAGAAAGGCCGCAATGGTATCTAACCTTCTCGTGGTTCTCTGCGGAAACAAGGATGCACAGCCTGTAGTTAACAGTGGAACTCTTTACTCCTGATATTTTGGAGGCTGAATGAATAAAGATGTAGAAGCTCGCGAGAAAAAGCTTGAAGAGAGACTTCTTCGTATAAAGGAGCTTGAATCGGAGATAATAGAGCGCGAGCGTAAAATAAAACAAAAGGAAAGCGAAAAAAAGCAGATACTTCTGCGCCTACCTACAACTCTTTGGAACGATATTTCCGAGTGGGCAGATGCGGATTTTCGCTCAATAAACGGACAGATAGAATTTGTTTTATCAGACGCTGTCAGAAAAAGAAAGAACTTGCAAAAGCAAAAATAAAAAGAGGGGCTGTCCGCCAAGCGGACAGCCCCTCTTTTTATTTTTCTTTTTTGTAATTTATAAGCGCCTGCGCCAGCTGATCGGGGCAGGATGTGGGCTTGAAACCACAGCGAATACCCTCAAGACGGGATATCGCTTCGTCAGCGGTCATACCGACGAGAAGCTTTGAAACACCCTGTGTGTTTCCTGAGCATCCTCCGGTGAACTTAACCTCTGTTATGACGCCGTCCTCAAGATCAATATCTATCTTGCGCGAGCAAACGTGCTTAGGGGTGTACGAGATATGTTCTGTCATGTTAAAAGTCCTTTCTTTTTTCGGCATAGCCGAGGGAGTTTTTTATTCTTCTGTTTTCTTGCTTTCTTCCTCAGTTGTAGCTTCTGTGGATTGCCCCTCTGTAGCTTCTGGGGCTGTTGCAGGCTCAACTTTAGATTTTCTGCTTGCCTTTCTTTCTGCCATTTTCTTAAAGGTGTTAACAAGGGGGGAGAAGAGACGTGCACCTATTTTTTGATGCTCCTCGTGTGGGTCAACAAGAGAATAAGAAGGGTAGTAATCCTCTATTGCATGAGGCATTTCTTTGGATTTGAGCTTGTTCTCAATAAGCTCGTTGAGGATTATCGAGATAGTAGCGAATATCGGAACACCGACGATCATACCGATAAGTCCAAAATATTCACCCATGATAACTATCGCAACAACAACTCCGAGCGAACTGATACCTGTGGATTCTCCAAGAATCTTCGGAGCGATTATGTTTCCGTCGAGCTGCTGGATAACGAGTATAAGTATAACGAATATAAGTGCCTTTTTGGGCTCTGCTATAAATATGATAAACGCGGAGGGGATAGCACCGATAAAAGGACCGAATACAGGGATTATATCGGTTATAGCCACAAAGCTTGCGATAAGGAGCGGGTAGGGGATTTTGAAGATAAGAAGGAATATAAAGGTTATAATACCGACTATGCAGGAGTCTATTATCTTTCCGATAAAGAAGTTGCCAAAGGTTCTGTGGGCTGTTCTTGCGTAGCGATAGAAACGCTTGCGGGTGTTGGGCTTGAGGATCGCCGCAGTAAGTCTTCTTGTCTGTGCCTGGAGATTTTCTTTGGATATAAGAATATATATTGAAACGAAAAATCCTACGAGAACGTTCTTTACACCTTCAAAGAGACCCAAAAGGAAGTCCTTTGCGTATGTTCCCACAGTCGAGAAGAGATCACCCGAGGAGGTGAAGAGAGATATAGCCGTTTCTTTGAGCTTTTCTCCGTCAAAGTTTATTTTTTCTGCATTGTTTGCGGTGAAGTTGTCTATCAGCGAGTTTATAAGCTCAGCGGTCGAATCCATATACAAATTGAATTTTGATGCCAGATCTCTGATGCTGTCTAAAAGCTGAGGAACGATGAGGAATAGTATTGCGACACAAATAAGGATTGCCACTACGTATGTAAGGACAAGCGATAGTGAGCGGCGTAGTCCTTTGCTTTTCAGTTTTTTGAATATTTTGAATTCAAAAAGCTTGAGCAGAGGGTTGAGAATATAAGCTATAGCGGCACCGATCAAGAGAGGGGAGAGAACTGAGAACACTCCTCCGAAAAAGCCTGACAGAGCTGAAAAATTAGTTATCAGGTAGAGTACTAAAAATATAACAGCACAGCTGATGCTGACTGTGACGAGTTTCTTTTTGCTTTCAAAGCTGATCATGATGTGCCTCCAAATAAAGTGTATAAGCTAGAAGATACCAGATAATTATATTTTATTCTTTTTTGTCGCTTTAGTCAAGAGAAATACGAAAATCCTTTAAAATAATATTTTAAAGAACTTGAAAGTGAGAGAAGTTTATGATAAAATTATAGACGTAAAATCTTTTTTCGAGGTGACGCTTTTATGAATAAACTGAATAAAAAGACGGTAAAGGCGTATGCCAAGATAAACCTGCACCTTGACGTGACGGGTATTGCTGAAAACGGCTATCATTTTGTCAATACCGTAATGCAGACCATCTCGCTTTGCGATGACGTTGAGGTGTCGCTCAGAAACTCGGATAAGCACACCATAAGCTGTACCGATGCGAGTATTCCGACCGATGAGAAAAATCTCGCGTGGCGCGCCGCAGATATCTTTTTCGAGAGATCGGGAATATCTAAAAGTGCAGATATAAAGATAACAAAGCGCATTCCCGCAGCGGCAGGACTTGCGGGTGGAAGCGCTGACGCGGCGGCAGTTTTTGTAGCCCTCAATGAACTTTGCGGATATCCGCTCTCTATGGAAGCGCTGCTTTTAGCTGGAGCTAAGCTTGGCGCTGACGTGCCGTTTTGTATTGTGGGTGGCACGAAATTTGCGGACAGATTTGGAGACGTACTTCACGACTTTCCATCTATGCCGAGTTGCTATGTAGTAGTGACCTCAGGTAAAGAGGGTGTTTCAACCCCGTGGGCATATTCGCTTTTGGATACCGCATTTGCGGGATTTAGCGAGGGCGCATATGAGCCTCGTGATCTCGACGGATTAAGATCCGCGCTTGAGGCGGGAGATCTATTGAGAGTTTGCAAAAGCACCTATAACATATTCGAGGGAGTGATAGAAAAAGAGCGAGAGGACGTGGGTACGCTTCGCGCTACACTCTTTGAGAGTGGGGCGCTCTGTGCGATGATGAGTGGTAGCGGTCCTTCAGTGTTCGGAATATTTGACGATGAGAGAAAAGCAGAGGCGGCAAAGAATACTCTGTTGGAGAGAGGTTTTGCTGCATTTCTCTGCATGCCGATATCAAGATAAAAATAAAGCTCGATACGAGAAGTATCGAGCTTTTTGTTTTAATATTCAGCTACTATTCTTTCGGTGTAAAGTGTACCTATCGCTTCTTCAACGAGTGCTTCAAAGTCAAGCTTTTTCTCCTCTACGAGCACCTTTTCAAGCTCGGGTCTTGTTTTGGGATGCTTGGGGGTAAACACCGTGCAGCAGTCCTCAAAGGGAAGGATAGATGTCTCAAAGGTGTTTATCTGACGTGCGATGCAAACTATCTCCTCCTTGTCAAGACCTATGCAAGGTCTGAAAACAGGGATATTTACCGCAGAGTCGGTAACACCGAGCGCCTGCATAGTCTGAGAGGCAACCTGTCCCATGCTTTCGCCTGTGATAAGCGCTCCGCAACCGCGATCTCTCGCAACTCTTTCCGCGATAGTCATCATATATCTGCGCAGAAGAAGTGTGAAATAGTCCTCGTTACAGTGTTTTACAAGCTCCTCCTGAATATGTGTCAGGGAAACGATGTGAACGTTTATATCTCCGGCATACACAGCAACCAGCTTTGCAAGCTCAAGCACCTTTTCCTTTGCTCGCTCACTTGTGTAAGGGAAGGACTCAAAGTGTATAGCCTCAAGCTTAACACCGCGCTTTGCGAGCATATATCCCGCAACGGGGGAATCAATTCCACCTGAGAGGAGAAGCATTCCATGTCCGTTGCTTCCAACGGGCATTCCTCCTGCACCCTTGGAAACACCTGCGGATACGTAGGCGCCAAACTCTCTTATCTCAACCTTTACGATGATGTCGGGATGGTGAACGTCAACCTTTATGCCTCTGCAAGACTCAAGTATCACACCGCCGATCTCACGAGAGATCTGCATAGAGTCGAGAGGGAAGTTCTTGTCTGATCTCTTTGACTCTACCTTGAACGTGCGTACACCCTTCATAAAATCCGGAATATATTTTCTTGCGGTCTCTGCTATAGCATCAATGTTCTTTTCGCAGACAGCGGCACGGGATACGGTAACGATACCGAAAACGCGTCTTGCCGCCTCAAACATACCGTCGAAGTCGGACGTTTCATCCTGCGCCTCGATGTATATCGTACTCTGCGCGCGATAAATATCAAAGTTGCCGTAAGCCTTTGCTCTCTTTTTCATTTCACGGCAGAGCATATCCTCAAAGTACTTTTTGTTAGCGCCCTTGAGTACGATCTCGCCGTATTTACACAAAATTATTTCTTTCATCGATCAGTCCTCGCATTCCTCATCAGCGGTCACCACGGGCTCGGCACTGAGTATTTCCATAAGCTCTGTTGCTCTCTCAAAGTCCTTTTTGAGAACGAATATGTCAGTTCCGAACATAGAAAGTCCTGTGATTATCTTTACCGCAGATCCCGAGCCTCTCTCCTTTGAGAGATAGGGAATATTGTTGTCCTTAAGAACACTCTCTATGATAGACTGATAAACTCTGTCGGTTACAGTTGTCAAAAGCTCAAGGTCGGGGGAGGGAGCGTTTGATTTGTCAAATCCGAAAAGGAAATCCATAAGGTCCTCCAGAAATTAAAGTTTTACTCTGCGTAATAGTTTGGGAAAAGTGTGTTCCATACTTTTCTGCAAGCGAATGTATCCGCTACAGAGGAGTGGGGAACGCCCTCCCATTCAATACCGAACGCCTCCATAGCATCAATGAGAGATGCGTGCTGAAGGTCAGGACGGTGCTCGTGAATATATCTTACGTACTCGTTAGCGCAGCAGCGTATCTTCTTGTGAAGATCCTCGCGCTCGTCCTCAGAGTCGTATATGCGTTTGATATGGCTGAAGTCTGTGGAGACCCCGTATGCGATTATGTTGTCAGCTCCCTCAAATATCTCCTTTATTCTGGGTGTGAGCTCTGCAAGCGTGGGCGCATCCTTCACCATGTCGGGAGTTATGCCGTGTATCTTTTCTGTGCGGTTCCACTTTTTAGTATGTACCGGGCGGACGAGGGTGTCCATTATCATATCACCTGCGCCGTCGATTACCGTTATCGAAAGTATTTCGTCGTGATCGTAAAATCCTGTAAGCTCAAGGTCAAAGAAGAGAACTCTCTTTTTGTCCATTCCGTAATAAGCAGCTCTCTGTCTGTCACCCTCCTCGCGGCGAACGGCCATTTCAGCCTCATAGCAAGCCTCACAAAGCTTTTTCTTGTATCTTACAAACTTTCCACACTGAACACAGAGCAGAGGAAGACGCTTTGCGGTCTTTTTGTCGTAGAAGAAGATCATGCTCTTGTCAGCCCTGTAGGTGTATGCCACAGGCTCTTCTATGACCTCGTAGTTCATCTTGAGAAGCTTTTCGCGTGTGAAGTAGTTGCAAGCGGCAGCTCGCTTTATACTCATGCGCTCTATCACAGATCCGCTGGGAAGTGTGAAGGTCTCCTTGCGAGAGGTGGGGGAGTACCAGTTCTCGATAGGTGCTTCAACTACTCTCTCGGGGTGAAAATAATATATTACGCTTCCGTCCTCTGCCACCTCAAACGCGATAGGGTCTCCAGAGGGCATAAGATGCATCTGTGAGAGGGTCTGTCGGGTGAGATAGTTTCGGGCATTTGCGTCCTTTTTAGTTATAGAGTGAATGACCGCACCTGAGCGGAGTGTCATTTTATTTTCCAATTTCTACCTCCGATCTTCTGTCAGTTTATGGCAGAACTTATTATATATTTAATGTTAAAAAATCTTCATTTCAGGGTGTGTTTCCAAAAAACAACACTAAAAATCATTATAACACATAATAAAATTTTTGTCAATGAAAAAGAGCAACATATTTTTGCAATATTTTAGCGAAAGAGACCCCATAATTTCTAAAGAAAGATTGACATTTTTGAAGAAAAGTGTATAATATAATGTGAAGATCTATTTTTGGAGGTCATTATGGAACGAAAATACTACAGAATGAATATCGCAGGACTTTGGAGAGAGCTTCCTCTTTGCCCTATCGCAGAAAACTTGCAGATAGGCGCGTTTGTAATTTTCGGAGATCCCGAGCTTACCACCGCGTGCGCGAAGGCACTTTTGGAAAGAGCTCCCGAATATGATTATATGATATCCGCAGAGGCAAAGGGAATACCGCTCGTTCACGAGATGGCAAGACTTGCGGGAAATCAGAGATACTTCCTCGCAAGAAAAGCGCCAAAGCTCTATATGACAGGAGTATTTGAGTCCACAGTTCGATCTATCACAACTGCCAAGGAGCAGACGCTCTATCTCGACAAGGCAGACGCTGAAATAATGAAGGGCAAGAAGATACTTATAATAGACGACGTCATCTCCACGGGTGAATCTCTCAGATCTGTTGAGGAGCTCGTACATAAGGCAGGCGGTGAGATCTGCGGAAGAATGACCATCCTCGCGGAGGGTGACGCGCAAAATAGAGAGGATCTCGTATATCTCGAAAAGCTTCCCCTCTTTGACGGTGAAGGCAACGTTATAGCTTGAAAACACACAGAAAGGTAATATAAACAATGGCAGAATTTTTGACAGAATTTGATAAGAGAAGCGCATACTGTGCAGAGATTTCCACAGATGATCTGGGCAAGAGAGTTTGCGTTATGGGTTGGGTGCAGAAGCAGAGAGACCTTGGCGCACTTATATTCATAGACCTCAGAGACAGAACGGGTATCGTTCAGCTTGCGTTTGACGATAAGACCGATAAGACTATCTTTGATATGGCTTTCGGTATTCGCGCTGAATATACACTCTGCGCTAAGGGTGTAGTTCGCAGAAGAGGAGAGGGCGCTGTTAATAAAAACATTCCCACAGGTGAGATAGAGATCGCGGTTGACGAGTTAAAGATACTCTCTGTCGCACAGACACCTCCTTTTGAGATAGTTGAGAACAGCAGCGTAAAAGCAGAGCTCAGACTCAAGCACAGATATCTCTACCTCAGACGTCGCGATATGCGGAGAAATATAAGTACAAGATCCAAGAGCGG
>JAZOLL010000023.1:0-25879 GCA_045653105.1 Eubacteriales bacterium | reverse complement strand
TTACGTATCTGCCGTACTGAGCGTGAACCGGTCCGGGATGACGGTACTGATGCTCCTCAGCAAAGTCGGGGATCATCTTTCTCATGATGTCGAGAAGGTCGTGCTGGAGGTACTCAAGGTCGAAGGAATCGATATCGTGAGAGCACTCCTGAACCATTACGGAACAAGTGGTGTGGTGAGAAACGATAGCAACTGTACCGTTCTTGATTCCGGAATCCTCAACCATTTCGAGGATCTCTTTTCTAATGTCGTGGAAGGTGGGTATCCAACCTCTGGACTGGAGCTCAAGCTCCTTCTGGTAAATCTTCATTTCCATAGTTTGTGTTCTCCTTTTTTTGATTTATTTAAAAAGTTTTTTATTTAGAGTTAAGGCGCTTGCCAACTGCTCCACCCGGATGGATAAGAGCAAAATCCATCTTCTGATATCCTGTGTACTCAACAAGAGCAGTCTGAAGTGCATCAAAGATCGCACTTGTAACAGCGAAGCTTGTTGTACCCTGACAGTTATACTTATCGCACTCGCGTGTGACCTTCATTGCGAGAACAATGTCTGCATCGGTAGCGAGGGGAGATTCAAGGTTCTCGGTAACACCGATAATGGTAACACCTTTGGTCTTGCAAACGTCAATAATTGTCATAAGCTCGTCAGTCTTTCCGCCTCTTGAAGCGAGAAGCATAACGTCGCCACGCTTCATACAGCCAAGTCCACCGTGAACTGCCTCAGCGGGAGACAAGAATCTTGCGGGACGCTCAACACAGCACATAAGGTGTGCGAAGTGTCTGCACGCAATTCCGGAGTGACCGCAACCAGAAGCAGCGATTCTCTCTGCCTTGGCAAGAACTTCTACCGCGCGCTCGAACTCCTTGGGGTCTATTGCTGCAGCGGTAGCCATGAGGGACTCGCTCTCTATTTTAAATGCGTCCATTGCGGACTTTAAGTATTCTGCGCTCATTTACCGTTTACCTCATCCCAGGTCTTTCTGAGTGTCCAGAGCATTTCCTCAGCTGCTGCCTCGGGATCTGCTGCCTTCATAACACCACTTGTGCATCCTGTTGCCTGAGCACCTGCTCTGATAACGTTTGCAACGTCGTCCGGACCGGAAATACCTGCGCCCTGAAGTACCATGATGTCGGGGTTTATCTTGCGAACCGCCTCGATGGTGTCTCTTACGTAGCCCATATCACTTGCAACGCCTGTACCGATAAGGTCTGTGGGCTCTGCAACGATAAGGTTGGGAGAGAGCTCTGCGATCTGTCTGATCTCTTCAACTGTATCTGCGCAAACGATAGTTGCAAGTCCAACCTCGTCAGCGCGAGCGATAGTCTCTTTGATAACGTCAAGTGTAAGCTTCTTTTCAGCGTGGTTGAGCATTACGCCAACTGCTCCTGCTTCCTTAACAGACTCGGGAAGTACAGAGCCAAGTCCTCTACCGGGATAAAGAGGATCCATATGCTGAGCATATACGTGAATGCACTCCGTGTTCTGCGCGAGAAGTCTTATGTCTGCATACTGAGGCGTAACGATGATATCGAGATCATACTTGTAAGCAACCTTGTCTACAGCCTTTGCGAGCTTGAGCATTCTCTCGCCCCACATAAAGCACTTGGGGCCAATTTCAAAATACGGTGCGCGGATCTTATAATTCTTGTACATTTTGATTTCCGACCTTTCCTTTTTATTGTCTTTCTATCAATTCAAAAGCTCATCAAGCTTTGAATATCTACTGTAGGCTTCGTCATACGAAGCACCCGAGGGCACGTACTCGGACTTACCCCTGACTATAGCGTCTGCCGCCTCGGAGATAGAGGAAAACTCTCCGACACCGACTGCCGCAAGCATAGCACCGCCGAGGCACGCCGTCTCGCTCTCACTGACGGTCCTGAGACGCTTGCCCGTTACGTCTGCCTTTATCTGCGCCCAGAGCTTACTTGCCGCTCCGCCGCCTGTTATTCTTATCTCATCGATGCCGTCGTCTCCAACGTACTCAAGGTTCTGCTTGAGTGTGAAAGCGACCGCCTCCATGATAGATCTTGCAAAGTGCGCTCTCGTGTGCGAGAGTGTGATGCCCGTAAAGGACGCAGTTGCCTCGGGATTGTATTTCGGCATGGTTGAACCGCAGAAATACGGAAGCATTGTAAGTCCGTCGCATCCCGGTGCTACCTCTGCCGCCAAGCCGTCAAGCTCGCGGAAGGAATACTGCTCCGCAAAGTTGTTCTTGAACCACTTAAGAGCCATACCTGCGGTAGATGACCAGAGGATAAGACAGTACTTGCCGTCTATCGCGTGAGCGTGGCAAGGGATTATACTGTCGGGATTATAAGGCGGAATGGAATCTCTCATAACGCAGATCGCCATGATAGTTCCTGTCATCTCGCTTATCTTGGACTGATCTGTAACGCCTGTACCGATAGTACCCGCGATCTGATCGAGCGCGCCGGTAACTACCTTTATTCCCTTATATTCTCCAATACAGTGAGCACTCGGCTTTATTTCGGGAAGCTTTGCTTTGTCGAGCCCGATAAAGTCGAGCATCTCGCCCCACCAATCTCCGCTCGTTATGTCATAATATATAGTGGATGACTGTATAGTAGGCTCGGTCACAAACTCGCCGCTGAGCTTGTAGAGCACCCAGTCCTCAAGCATGAATATCTTCTCTGCCTTGCCCCATATCTCGGGCTTGTTCTTTTTGAACCAGAGAAGCTTTGACGCGGGCCAGCCTGCGGTTATCTCGGGCTGTCCTGTCACCTCATAAACACGCTTGTTGCCAAACCTTGCCTTGATCTCCTCAGCCTCGGCAGTTGCTCTGTTATCAAGCCAGACTACAGCAGGACAAAGAGGATTACCCTCTGCATCCGCGAATATCAAGGTCTCGCCCTGTGTATCCACAGAGAGAGCATCTATCTTTCCGCACTCTGCCTCAAGCTCGTCGATAACCAGACGGCACATATTTATGTATTCGTCAGCATCAAACTCGATAAATCCCGTCTCCGCATCGGTGTTGAGCGTATAGTCTACCGCCCTGACTCCAAGTCGCTTACCTGTCGAGTCGAAAACCGCCGCCTTGAGCGATGTTGTACCAATATCGATTCCTAAAAAGTTTTTAATTTTATTTTCCACCTGTCCCATGATACAAGCACCCCTCCCTTATGCCCTCAAAAGTCGCAGAAGGCATTATTTGTCTAATAGTATGATACCATATTTATCCTATATTGTCAAGGGAGGGAGCGCATTTTAGAGTTATATTTATGCTATTATTTTCCATAAATTTAGTATTTTTCTTTCAAAACGCCTTGACTTATCCCCCGTTTTTTGATATAATAAATACAGAATTTGGCAACACTCTTGCCTATCAAAAGCCAAAGGAAAGGACTTCATTATGAAAAGAGAATTATTCAGAAAAGCTGTCAGATGGTTTGGAGCATTGATCGCCGCGCATTTGGTATCGATGATACTTTTCGGCATCGCACTTTCAGGCTCTATCGCATATATGATCGTTGAGTTGCCTACAAGAGCAAAGGTCATTATTCTGATTTACAATATTGTGTTTGACGCGCTCTTCGTTCTGCTTTGCCAAAAGATCACGTCATCAGATGTGTCCTACAGAAAGTCTATCCGCGATGCTATAAAAGCAAATACCTTTTCGGTCATAGATTACTTTAAAACCGATCTTCTGAAGGAGCATCTTGTGAAGATAGGCGTATTTATGGCATTCCAGATCCCCTTTGTGATCTTCTTCGCGATCTTCGGTCTTGCGGTACAGCTCCCCACAACCTTTGAGGAGTTCTACTTTATGGATGCCGCTACTTATCTTATAACTAATTCCGCGATCTTCGGTTGGATATTGAACACTATACTCTTCGGCATAGTTTTCACACTTGTAAGACTTCTTTCTCTCCAGCACACAAAGAAAGAGCTCCAGCAGGATATAGTTTAAATTAAACAAAAACCCGCCCGCTTCTGAATCTTAGAAGCGGGCGGGTTTCTTTATTTAACTGTGTCCTTTATCATCATACGGATTATCTCAACGTCGGTCTCTCTCATTCCTATCTTTGCAAGATCGTTTATATTTTTTATGGTGTTTTCAACACCCTTTACGATAATTCCCTCGCCCGCATAAAACTGCGTGCCGTGGCGCTGCATCTGAAGCCCCAAAAGTCCTGCCTCGACAGCAGACGCTATCTTTGCCGCGCAGCTCGGCTTTGCGCCGTCGCAGATCATTCCCGAGTTTATCGCAACTGCATTGACTATGGTGTGCGAGATCGCATGGGAATTTCCACCGTACAGATAGCAAATACCTGCCGCGGCGCCGCATCCTGCACTCGTCGCGCCACAATAAGCGGAAAGACAGCCGATTCCTGTCTTCATGTGTATCGTCACAAGGTTAGAAACCACAAGCGCGCGGATAAGGTGCTCACGAGATGCGCCCATTTCCTCGGCATACGCGATAACAGGCAGAGATGCGGTCATACCCTGATTTCCGCTGCCCGAATTTATAATAACGGGAAGCTCGCAACCGCTCATTCGCGCGTCAGAGCCTGCTGCCGCCAAAGCTTTTGCGCGATTAGACGCACTGTCTCCGTAGGAATCAAGAAGTATTTTTCCTATTCCCGCACCCCAGTCACCGCGAAGTCCCTCCTCGGCTATAGCCGTGTTATAGGATATCTGGCGGGAGATTATAGGCTCTACGTCGGATATATCGACCTCATTTGCATACTCAACTATTCGCTCTATCGAGAGCAGGTCGCGGTGCGGCTTTTCTCCCTCTGTGTCGGGGGAGTAATTTTTTTGATAGAGTATGTCGTTGTCCCTTATAATGCGGACAACGTTTGTGTGATCTCCCGCAAGGTGAACAAGTGCCTCGGAGCCCCCGCCCTTTACCGTTATCTCTATCTCAAAAACGCACTCACCGTCTGTAGGAAGTATCTCTATCTCGGTGTTTTTTATATACTCCGCGATCTTCGGCTTTTCCTCCTCGCAAACAGAGGCAAGAACTTCAAGCTCGGCATCGGCATTACCCGCAACGATACCTGCAGAAACTGCGGCATCGATCCCTCTGAGTCCACCCGTATTGGGAACTACGACGCTCTTGACGTTTTTTATTATATTAGCGCTCACGCTCATTTTCACGCTTTCAGGTATAACTCCAAGCACCTTACGGGCGAGAGCCGCCGCATAAGCAACCGAGATCGGCTCGGTACATCCCATTGCGGGAACAAGCTCGTCCTTTAGTATTTCGAGATATATCGCTTTCATCTCTTGCGTCATAGCAATCTCCTTTTATTCTCGTTTTTTGAGAAAATATCGCTTTCTGTCATTATATCATATTTTGAATCTCTTTTCAATAATTTTTAGACACTTTATCGCATAAATGCCGAGGCTTTGCAAATACTAACATCAAAGATTTGTAAAACAAGGAGATTTATATATGAAAGCCACAGGAATAGTGAGAAGGATCGACGATCTCGGACGAGTCGTTATCCCTAAGGAAATAAGAAGAACAATGCGAATCCGCGAGGGCGACCCTCTTGAGATATATACAGACCGCGAGGGCGAGGTGATTTTTAAAAAATACTCGCCGATAGGAGAGCTTTCCTCTTTTGCAGCGCAGTATGCGGAGACGCTTTATAAGACCTGCGGACTCTCTGTCATTATAAGCGACAGAGATGCCGTTATTGCCTCGGCGGGCGTTTCAAAGCGCGAATATGCTGACAAGCGTGTCTCCTCTGCCCTTGAGGAGATCATCGAGCAAAGAGGTCTTTATTCATATAAAAGCGGAACAGAAAAGATCTTCCCCATCTCTGACGGCGGCAGCCACTTTGTGAGCTGTGCTATGCCGATCATCAGCGAGGGCGACATAATCGGCTGTGTTGCCTCTCTCACCGATTCAGACGCGGAGCGCTCAAAGGAGAGCGTGTCCGAGGACGTGGAGACAAAGCTGATACTCAGCGCCGCGGAATTTCTTGGAAAACAGCTCGAATCCTGAGTTGAATATAAAAAAGTGCCTCCCCCTATCACGAGTTTTTGCCGCTCGTGATAGGGGGAGCTTTTTATATAAAAATTCGACTTTGCTTGTCTTTGTGTAATCGAGAAAAGCCCTGCCCTCATAAAGATTAAACAGTAATTTTTTCGGGTGCGGATAATGATCTTTATTTTCATTCTACTTTTGTTTGCGATAATCCTTGTAAACGGCTGGACTGATGCACCGAATGCGATATCCACCTGCGTTGCCACCCGTTCTCTCTCGGCAGGGAGCGCCTTAGCGCTCGCCGCCGCTTGCAATTTTATCGGCAGCGTTTTTATGGCGATTATAAACTCAAACGTGGCAAAAACAGTGTTCGGTATAGCGAGCTTTCCTGAGGATCCCTCCCTTGCGCTTTTTTCTCTGTGTGCCGCTATGAGCTCTGTCGTTATATGGTCACTCCTTGCAACTCGCTTCGGCATCCCCACAAGCGAAAGCCACGCGCTGATATCGGGAATCGCGGGCGCGGCGGTAGCCGCGCGCGCATCTCTCTCGGCAATAAATACAAAAGAGGCACTGACCGTACTTTACGGTCTTCTCTTCTCCACTATCCCCGCGTTTATCCTCGCGAGGATCATATACGCAATAATGATATCCGTACTGAGGCGAAAAGACCGCCGAAAAGTCATTCGCTATTTTACGCGCACACAGATATTCAGCGCGGCAACAAGCGCTACTCTACACGGCGCGCAGGATTCGCAAAAGTTTATGGGTGTGCTTATGCTCGGACTTTCTCTGTATAGCGACAGATACGAGTGGTCAGAATTCGGACTTCCTCTAGGCATTATCATCTCCTGTGCTGCGGTGATGACACTTGGTACGCTCCTCGGCGGTAAAAATATAATCAAAAAGGTCGGCATAGAGATGGTCTCCCTTGATGCCGCAGGCGGCACAGCGGCAGATCTGTCTTCCTCGGCTGTCCTTGCGATATGCTCATATCTCGGCTTTCCCGTCAGCACAACACATTCAAAGGCATCCGCCATGATGGGTGTCGGTACGCAAAGAAACGGCGGCGGAACTGACAAAAAAATAGCCGGCGAGATACTCCTTGCTTGGCTTCTCACCTTTCCTATCTGCGCCGCTATAGGCTTTATTCTGACCTTTATTTACATCAACACGAAAGGCTTTTTTATATGATGAAATACGATTATTTCAACGCTCTTGAATCCCTTGCTTCAAAAGCTTTGGAGTCGGTGAGCGCCGCCACGCGAGGAACACCCGCCAGACCCTCTGCTATCTATGAGATCACCCGAGAATGCTATTCACTCTCGGGTGATATAGAGCGCGCTCTCTTTTCAGATTTTCTCCCCCCGCTTGATACAGAGAGCATTGTCACCTACGCGCACTCACTCACCTCTCTTGCGGATGCCGCGCTGATATATTCCGCTCTCCGCCCCGTATCACGTGGGGTTTCCCACGCGGCGAAATTTGAACGCACCTGCAAAGAGCTATCTGTACTCATTTCTCAAAGCACCGCGCTTTTAAGAAAGATTAAAAAAACTCCCGACATTCCGAATATCGAGCACTTTAAAAAGCTCAAGTCAGATGCGCTTGAAGACTCTCTTTCCCTCTGCAAAGGGCTAGCGGACACACTAAAACCCAAACCTACTGAAGCGGAGCTCCGCCTTATCCTCGCCCTCTCTGATACCTTTGAGATACTTATTGAAGTAATGCTGAAAAACATATAAAAAAGGCTGTTTCGTGACCGAAACAGCCTTTTGGCTTTATTAAAGATCTATGTCCTTGATATATTCACTTCCGTGCTCCGCAATAAATTTCTTTCTTGCGGGGAGATTGTCGCCAAGAAGAGTATCGAATATCTCCTCGGTAGCCGCGGCATCGGTGGGGGTGACCGCGATAAGACGTCTGGATGCAGGATTCATAGTTGTCTGCCACATCATATCGGGCTCGTTCTCACCAAGTCCCTTTGAACGCTGGAGCGTATATTTCTGACCTGAGAGCTTTTTGATGATATCCGCTTTTTCAAATTCGTTATATGCAAAGTATATCTTGTCCTTAACGGTTATCTCAAAAAGAGGCGACTCTGCTATGAACACTCTTCCCTCCTTCAAAAGTGTGGGAAGAAGTCTGTAAAAGAGTGTGAGGAGAAGCGTTCTTATCTGGAACCCGTCCTCATCCGCATCGGTACAGATGATTATCTTTGACCATCGAAGCGAGTTGATATCAAATCTCGGAAAATCACCCTTGACCTTGCCGTCTATCTCCACTCCGCATCCTATAACGCGAAGAAGATCTGTGATTATCTCACTCTTGAATATCTTATCGTAGGTGCTCTTCATACAGTTGAGCGTCTTTCCTCTGACAGGAATTATCGCCTGAAACTCCGCGTTTCTACCGAGCTTACAGGATGTAAGCGCCGAGTCTCCCTCCACTATATAAAGCTCGCGCTCGTTCGGGTCTTTAGAACGGCAGTTTACAAACTTTTCAACTCTGTTTGCGATATCAAGCGAGCCTGTGAGCTTGCCCTTGACGTTTATTCTCGTTTCCTCTGCACGCTCGCGGCTCCTCTTATTTACAAGCACCTGATTTGCGATAAGCTCTGCCGCATTGGGATTTTCAACAAAGTATATCTCAAGGTTGCTCTTGAGGAAGTCTGTCATCGCATCCTTGATAAAGGTATTCGTTATCGCCTTTTTAGTCTGGTTCTCGTAAGATGTCATCGTCGAGAAGCTGTTTATAACAAGCACAAGACAGTCCTCGATATCGTCAAAGGTTATCTTCTTTTCGTTCTTGTTGTACTTGCCCATTTGCTTGATATATTTATCTATCGCATAGACAAATGCGGTCTTTACCGCCTTGTCGGGCGATCCGCCGTGCTCAAGATAGCTTGAGTTGTGGTAATACTCGATATTGTTTACCGCGTTGGATATGCAGAATGAAAAGTCTGCCTTGACCTTGTATTCGTCCTTGTCCTCTCTGTCGCGTCCCTGAGTTTCCATATGCCAGAGGACAGGCGCTGTGATAGACTTTTCTCCAACCATCTCGGAGATATAGTCTATGATACCGTTCTCATAAACGAATCTCTCCTCGGTAAACTTGCCCTTTTCGGTCTCTATCGCCAAAACAAACGCGATACCTGGGTTTACTACCGACTGACGTCTCATAGTCTCGATAAAGAACTCGCTCGGAATACTGATGTCCGTAAACACCTCAAGGTCAGGCTTCCAGTGAACTACAGTTCCCGTTCTTCTCTCTTTTTTATCGAGAGGACGAGTGATAAGCTCGCTTACGGGCTCTCCCTTTTTAAAGCTTATCTTATATTCGTTTGTTCCGTCATAAGAGAATACGTCCATAAACTCGGAGCTGTACTGCGTAGCGCAAGCACCGAGACCGTTGAGACCGAGAGAGTACTCATAAGCCGAGCCACCGCTGTTGTTATCGTATTTTCCGCCCGCGTAAAGCTCACAGTATATGAGATCCCAGTTCCAGCGCCCCTCCGCCTCGTTGTATCCGAGCGGAACTCCTCTTCCGTGGTCGTCAACGCATATTGAATTGTCAAGGTAAGCGGTCACCTTTATCTCGGAGCCGTTGCCCTCTCTCGCCTCGTCGACCGAGTTTGAGAGTATCTCAAAGAAGGAGTGCTGACAACCCTCAAGTCCGTCAGATCCAAAAATGACCGCAGGTCTTTTTCTTACTCTGTCCGCACCCTTGAGTGCTTTTATACTTTGATCGTTATAGTCCGCATTCTTTACAGTTTTTTTGCTTTCTGCCATTTTTCACCGTTCCTGTTTATGTACTATTCTTATATCCTTATATCTGTGTAACTTCGCGGGGATTGCAAAGGCATATTTTTATCACCTGTCCGCATATAAATACTTTCCCTTATATTATAACAAATTTTTTTCGTTTTGAAAATAGTATTTTGATTATTTTTATAAAAAATACCCCAAATATTCTTGCATTAAAGTGCTTTTGAGTATATAATTATTATTGATGAATTTTTTATGGGCGGTGATGAGTTTTGAAAAACGCTATAAACAAAATATCCGACCTCAGAGAGCTCTGCGGACACAGTTGCGACGTCCTCGGTCTCGGTGTGTCAAACCTGCCTTTGGTTGACCTGCTCGCCTCTGTGGGCGCAAATATAACCGTATACGATCAAAAGACAAAAGAACAGCTCGGTGAGCGCGCGGAGCGTCTTGAAGCTATGGGTATTACCCTGAAGCTTGGCGAATTTCCACCCAAAGAGCTTAACGGTGACGTTATCTTCCGCTCACCCGGAATCCGTCACGACCTCCCCGTCATAAAGGAAGCGCTCGACAGAGGTACTATGCTCACCTCCGAGATGGAGCTTTTTATCTCGCTTACCAAGGCTCAGCTTATCGGCATAACGGGAAGCGATGGAAAGACCACGACTACAACGCTAACTCATCTCTTCCTCAAAAAACAATTCGAAAGACACGGTGGCAGATGCTTTGTCGGTGGAAACATCGGACGTCCGCTTTTGCCCGAATGCGCGGATATGAGTGACGATGACGTAGCGGTGCTTGAGCTTTCAAGCTTTCAGCTTATGTCTCTCTCCACCCCGCTCCCCCGCTGTGCTATTACAAACATAACGCCAAACCACCTCAACTGGCACAAGGATATGCAGGAATACATCGAGGCGAAATGCCGCATTTTCGGTGAGGATTCCTTGCTCGTATTGAATGAGGAAAACCCTACAACACTTGATATTGCAAATACTCGCAAGAAAAATATGATTCTTTTCTCCTCAAAGAAAAACAACTTTAAGGATATAGTTCAATCGGACTTTACTTCTGTTTGCGCGATCTTTGAGCGAGACGGCAAGGTTATATTCTCTGACGGTGCGACAGAGAGCGAGATACTCAAATCTGCTGACATAAAGCTCCCCGGTGTACATAATCTTGAGAATTATATGACAGCTATCGCGCTCACCTACGGAATGGTAGATCTCGACATATACGAGGAGGTCGCAATGACCTTTGGAGGTGTTGAGCACAGACTTGAGCTGGTAGCCGAGATCGACGGTGTGAGCTTCTACAACAGCTCGATAGATTCAAGCCCCACACGTACCGAGGCAGCGCTTTCAGCGCTTAAAGGTCCAAAGGTCGTTATCTGTGGCGGCCGCGACAAAAACGTTCCGTTTGAGCCACTCGCAAAAGCGCTTTATGAAAATGACGTAAGATGTGTGGTTCTGACAGGAGAAGCCGCCGACAAGATATATGCTGCTCTTTCCTCTTTCGGTAATGGTGCACCTCTCATCGAGACTTACAAAGAAGCAGATTTTGACGCGGCTGTTCTCACAGCGAAAGATCTGGCAAAATCGGGAGATGCGGTGCTCTTGTCACCCGCGTGCACAAGCTTTGACAGATTCAATAACTTTGCGGAGCGCGGAGAATACTTCAAAAAGATAGTACATAGCTTTCGCAAGGATGAAAATTAACAAATAGTTGTTGATATTTAAATAAATCTCTGCTATAATGGTCTTTAATATCGTTTAACTTTTAGGAAAGGTCTTTACAAAATGAAAAAACTTATCGCTGTTCTCACAGCTATAATATTTTTGGTGCTCCCGCTCTGCTCTTGCTCCGGCAAGGAGCCTGTTCCAAGAGGAATGCAACTCGCATCCGTTGAGGGAGAGCCCTTTAAGCTCTACGTCCCCGAGGGAATGAACCTCAATACCGAAAGCGGTATTTCGGGAGCTTTTCTCCACACGGCAAACAAAAATAAAATAATCGTATCCGCAAGATACTACACCCCCGAAGATTCCACTATGACGCTTGACGGATACATCGAATACTGCAAGGCAGGATACGCAAAGTCTCTCGCTGAATTCGCAATACAGACGCAGGATCCCGCAATACTTGCAGAAAAGGATGCCGTAAAGCTTGTTTACACAGCAAAAATAGACTCGGCAAATTACACTTGTACTCAGTACAGTGTAATTCACAACGGAGATATGGTATCTCTCCACTTCTACTTTCCTACCGACGTTGCTTCTAACTATACCGACGTAATCAGTACAGTTGTACAGGAATTCACACTTTGTGACAAGTCTGAAGTGAAAAACGACGAATTTGTTGACAAAAAAACTCCCGAGGGTATGAAGATAGCTTCTCACAACAAGATCGAGTACAGATTCTACGTTCCAAAGAACTGGATATGCAATTCCGAGAGCGGAGTATCCGAGGCTTATTACCCCGAGAGTGAAAAGTCAAACGTAACCGTTACAGCTTACTCTCCCGATGATGTTCTCACCGCCGCAGAGTACGTTGAGCTTTGCGAGAAACAGTACGCTACCGATATTATCGGATATACACTCATCGAGAAAAAAGCCGACCTCAAGGTCGCATCCAGAGACGCGATATCCCTCACTTTCAGTACTGATTACGATGGGGTTGAATATACTCTGAGACAGGTCTTCTTTGAGTACGGACAGAGAATATACACCATCACATACACCGCCACGAAGAATAATTTCGATCTTCACGCAGCGGATGTGGATAAGATGATCTCGGTATTTACATTCAGATAAAACAAATCTATGCGAACGCTCTTTTCGAGCGTTCGCATATTTTTTTAAAAAAATCAAAAAAAGCTCTTGATTTCAGAAAAAAGTGTGATATACTTATCCTTGTGCTTTTTATTTTATAGCGAAAAATCGCTAAATTTCGAGGAGATATTATGCTTTTCAGACCAAAACTTTTTGATACGTTCAAGAGTTACAACAAAAACAAGCTTATTTCGGATATCACGGCAGGAATCATAGTCGCGATAATCGCGCTCCCTCTCTCTATTGCGCTTGCGATCGCATCGGGTGTTGGCCCCGAACGCGGACTTTACACCGCGATCGTAGCAGGTCTCGTTATTGCGGCACTTGGAGGAAGCAACGTAAACATATCAGGTCCTACCGCCGCGTTTGCAACCATAGTAGCAGGCATCGTCGCCACCGAGGGCCTTGACGGACTTGTAATAGCGACCGTGCTTGCAGGTATCATTTTGATACTTATGGGGCTTTTAAAACTCGGCTCACTCATAAAATACATACCTATCACCATAACCACAGGCTTTACCGCAGGTATCGCCATCACTATAATCATAGGTCAGGTAAAGGATTTCCTCGGCCTCACCTTTTCGTCCTCTCCTATAGAGACACCCGAAAAGATACACGCGATAATCGAGTCTATCTCCACGATAAATATATCCGCTCTTCTTTTGGGAGTTGTGGCGCTCGCGGTGCTTATCGTTTGGCCCAGAATATCCAAAAAGATCCCCGGCTCGCTCGTTGTGGTAATCCTCGGCGCGCTTGCGGTGAAGTTCTTGAACCTCAACGTAAACACGATAGGAGATCTTTATCAGATAACATCTGCGCTCCCCACCCCCTCGCTCCCTGCTATCTCGTTTAAGAGAATAATAGATCTTCTCCCCAACGCATTTACGATAGCGATACTCGCGGGAATAGAGTCGCTTCTCTCCTGCGTGGTATCTGACGGAATGATAAACGACAGACACAACTCAAACACCGAGCTGGTTGCTCAGGGTGTTGGAAACATCTGCTCGGCAATATTCGGAGGTATCCCCGCTACAGGCGCTATTGCGAGAACAGCCGCTAACGTCAAAAACGGTGGAAGATCTCCAATATCCGGAATGGTTCACGCGGTTGTACTTTTCCTCGTGCTCGTTGTTCTTATGCCTCTTGCGGCTTGGATACCCATGCCTATAATCGCGGCAATACTCTTCATGGTAGCTTACAACATGTCCGAGTGGAAGCGCTTTGTCCACATCTGCAAGACCGCTACCGCAAGTGAGATAATAGTTCTCGTCGTTACATTCTCGCTAACAGTAATATTTGACCTTGTAGTTGCCATCGCGGTTGGTCTTATCCTCACAGCATTCCTCTTTATGAAGAAGATGGCTGACTCCGCACAGCTCAGAATGGTATCCGACACATCCGGCAGACAGATACCTAAAAACACTGTAATCTACGAGCTCAACGGTCCTATGTTCTTTGCCGCGAGCGACAAGTTCCTCGATTTCCCCAGAGACGACAACGTAAAGGTGATGATACTTGATGCCTCGGCGCTTTCTATGCTTGACGCTACCACTATCCGCAACATAGACAAGCTCATAGTAGAGTGCAAAAAGGATTCTATAACTCTTATAGTTTGCCATATAACCGATGATCCGCTCCACACCCTGAAGCGTTCTCACCTTTACGAGCTTATCGGCACAGAAAACTTCTGCGAGGATATGAGCTCCGCCATTGCTCGCGCAAACGAAATACTTGAAAACTGATAAAAAAACCACGGCTGCCGAAAACTCGGCAGCCGTATTTTATTATAAAAACATCGGTGCGCAGAAAAGCATCTTTCTTATCTCTGAATATATAGAAAAATAGTGGGAAAGCGGGAGAGGGTTTTCCCCTTTTCCGCACTCAACCGTGAAGCAAAGCCTTTTGAGCTTTGATATTGCCCAATCGGTAAGTCCACCGTATGCCGCAGGTCCTTCAGGGATAGAAAGCTTATATCCGCTGAGCCTTGCGAGTGCCCTACCCACCGCACGGGAACGCGTGAGTGTTTCTCCACCGCCCGTGTAATATATCTCCTCCCCCTGTGTGTGTAGCGTGATTATCATTTCAATATTCTCGTTGAATCGCAAAAAATTGCAAAGAGACGCGACCTCGGGCTCGCTTTCCGGCATACTGCCACTAAATCTTGTGGGTGCGCCGTCAAATATACCGAGTGTCTCCTCTATCTTTTTATATTCAAAAAATCCGCAGTCATAATTGTGGTTAAGGTCCACCCCTCTGCCGTTTGCCTGCCAGTGCGAAAAATCAGTGCTGCCACCGTTCATTTTGAGGAGTCTGTCATAGAGCACGTTATCCTCGCGCACGCCGTTTATCTGATAGTCCACCCCGTCGGGATTGAGCATAGGGATTATGTAAAGAGTTCTTGTGGAGAGCAAATATTTTAAATCATATGAGAATATCTTGCTCCTTGCTTTTATCAGCTCGCAAATCTCGTTTACAAAGCGAAGCAGCAAAATACTGCTTATCCACTCCATTCCGTGATGCGCCCCAACGTAAAGCAGGGCTCGATCTCCCTCACCGAGAGTTAAGATAGGTATGCTTCTGTCAAATATAGAGGTTCCTAAAGAGGTGATCCCTAAAAAAGGATAGCGATCTGAAAACTCGTTTATATATTCCATCATTAATACGTGATCGAGAGGCTTATCATAAGTCAAGATATTTTTGTCAAAGCTTGAATTTTTCTCCATTTTCTATCTCCTTTCAGTGTTTCTGTTAAATTGATATGCAAAAAAGATAGAAAAATGCTACTCATTTTGAAATGTTTACAAATATATAATCAATTTTTACGTAAAATGTGATATAATTTATCCAGTATTATTTTTGGAGGACATATGAAAAAAGCTCCGATAAGTGAAAGAATAGCGCAAAAGAGAATATGCACGGCTCTCGTCATTTTGGCACTCGCATTTTTCTTTTTGCAAACATTTATTATAAACCCGCTCTACGTTTATACAAGCTCTGACGTTGTGTTTGCGGTAACCCCTATCCCCGAGATACTTGATATCATCGGAGATATAGCCGACCCCGTAGGATACGCACTCTGCTTTGCGGCGGTAGTCTATTCTGTATTCAAGTTTTCGGTATCACGCTCTACTAAGCCGATAGTGATCCTTTGTGTCACATTTTTCATCAAATGGATGGCAAACTACGCAGTCTCCTCTATTGCAGACGGCATGATAACACTCTCAGATATAAAGTATCCTATCATTTACTTTATCTTTGATATGCTGATATTTACCGCGGTATGTATAGCGGCCTCGGTAAAGTCCAAGAGATATCACGAGCAACGCGCAGAGATACAGAAATCAAACTCAGTGCTCGGTAAGAGGACACCCTCGGTACACGAGGAGATATTTGAGGGTAAAAAGATACTTTCCTTTAAAAACCCACTCCACTTCTCTGCATTTTTCACGGGTGCTCTGCTCTCTGCGGTAAAGATACTTACACGAATCATATACGATATAAACCTCGGCGCGCCCACATCGGTAGGAGATGCGCTTTGGATGATAACCTATTATGCATCAGACGTGCTCATTCTCGTACTCGTTTACGCAGTATCGCTCCTTCTCTTCTCTTACTTTGAAAAAAGAGACGTAGAATAAAAAAAGCTTCTGTCCGAATCTGACAGAAGCTTTTTTTAATTATCTGTATCGCTGAGCATCTTTTGAAGGATGTTTAGCTTGTTGTTTGAATATTCGTAAGCGCCCTTGAAATCCTTGATCTCCTTACAGCATATCTCAAGATCACAGAAGACAAAATACATAAGTGGCTCTTGTATCTTATAAGGATTTATAAGTATCTTATAGAGATATCCGTATGCCGCGTCAAAGCGTCTCTCCATCATAGCCCGCTTTGCACTTATATGAAGCGCATAAGGAGAGTCTGCATCAAGGCCCGAGTAAAAATACTCCGCAAGCTCAAGAGCTCGGTTTTCAAGCGCGTCAAAAGCGATAACGTACTTTGAAAAATCGTCAAATGCGAAAGGCTTTATATCCTCCCCCTCATCGAGAATATCAGAGGAAAGAGTTGCGGATATGCGGCTCATATATTTGAAGAAAACTGCCGCCGCTGAGCGGATATGCTCGGTGTAATACGCGGTGTTTCCTGCATTTTCTATTGCCTCGTCTAGATAGTACGCAGTATTTCTCAAAGCACCCTCGGCAAAGCTCTCGCGGGCAAGCGCCAGAGAGGATTCCGCAAAGATCAGAGAAAACTCATCGTCGCTCTCAAGTGAGCTGTTTATACACATATCTCTGCATATTCTGAAGTTTCCCGAAAGATATGCGTTTTTTATGTCCTTAGCCTCTGCCATTTTAAGATACATCGGCTCTTCGCTCTCGTCAGCCAACAAATACCCCATAGACACACCAAGCTTTGACGATATGTGCTTGAGGGTGGCAAGAGACGGAGTTGCGCTTCCGTTCTCTATACAGCTGAGCATATTTCGGGTTATCACGTTCCCCGCAAGCTCAGACTGTGTCATCAGCTTTTTTGTTCTTAGCTCTTTTATCTTCTTTCCGATATTCACGAGCGACTCCTTATATCACTTACATTCAAAAAATTCTATCTCCTCACCAAGAGGACCTACGCAAAATGCTATTCTAGCAGGATACGGCACAGCCGAGGGTATCACTATATCTGTGGGCTCTGTAATTATCTCATATCCAAGTGCGCGTACAGCCTCGACCGCGGCATCTGTGCTCGCTACGTCGAGTGCAATATGGCGGATCGCTCCCATACCAAGAGTATCTTGCGCGTTTGAAAATATCTCTATATATCCCGCGCCCGTATCGAGCATCGCTCCCATATTGTCAGGCTCAGTTCCCCACTCTCTCGCGACGGGAAGTCCGAGTGTATCGCGATAAAAGGAGAGCACCTTATCGAACTCCTCTTTCCCCTTTGCCTTTAGGCAAACGTGATGTATTCCTTTTACGTTTTTCATAAATCGTCTCCAATTTTGCGAAATTACAAATCTGCCGATTTACAGAAAAAGCCATCTAAAGCGGGGGTTTATGTCCTCTCAAGCTTTACACGGCTTTATCTTTATTTTAGTTAGGTGCAATCAAAATATATCCAAGCGAGAAGTGCTTGTACGAGCATCTGCGTTTGGAACGAAAGACCCAAAAGTCCCATCAAAAATGCCGCCGCAGAAAGTATACACACGATAACGGCGATAACTCTGCACGCCTCTATCTTAGCCTTGAGAAGTCCCATAAGTCCAAGCACGAACATAAGAACACCGACCACAGACGAGATCGCAACGGCAATCGCGCTACCAAGATCAAGGTCTGCAAGCTCAAGAAGAACTCTAACGACCGAGTCTATTCCGTAAGCGATAAATATAAGACTTATAAGGTTTCTTGTAAGCTTTCCTTTTTTAGACATATTATCCTCCTTTTAGAAAGATCAGAATGCGATAACCTTTTCGATATAATCCTTGAGCTCGGAGATCGGGATACGAACCTGCTGCATTGTGTCTCTGTCACGAACGGTTACGCAGTTGTCAACCTCGGAATCAAAGTCGTATGTTATGCAAAGAGGTGTTCCTATCTCGTCCTGACGGCGATATCTCTTTCCGATAGATCCCGCTTCGTCAAAGTCAACTGCAAAGTACTTGCAAAGCTCGTCATATACAGCGCCTGCGCTCTCAGAGAGCTTCTTGGAGAGAGGAAGAACAGCTGCCTTTACGGGCGCAAGGAACGGATGCAAGTGGAGAACGACTCTAACGTCATTCTTTTCCGCATCGATAACCTCCTCATCGTAAGCGTCAACAAGGAATGCGAGAGCAACACGGTCAGCACCGAGCGAGGGCTCTACAACGTAAGGTGTATACTTCTCGTTTGTCTCAGGATCAAAGTACTGCATATCCTTGCCACTGTGCTCTGCGTGCTGTGTAAGGTCGTAATCTGTTCTGTCAGCAACACCCCAAAGCTCGCCCCATCCAAACGGGAAGAGGAACTCAAAGTCGGTCGTTGCCTTGGAGTAGAAGCAAAGCTCCTCAGCGGAGTGATCGCGAAGCTTGAGGTTCTCCTCTCTCATACCGAGATCAACGAGCCACTTTCTGCAGTATTCCTTCCAGAAATTGAACCACTCAAGGTCTGTTCCGGGCTTGCAGAAGAACTCGAGCTCCATCTGCTCGAACTCTCTTGTACGGAAAGTGAAGTTTCCGGGAGTTATCTCGTTTCTGAAGGACTTACCGATCTGGCAAACGCCGAAAGGAAGCTTTTTACGTGCAGATCTCTGTACCGCGGGGAAGTTTACGAATATTCCCTGTGCCGTCTCGGGACGGAGGTAGAGCTGAGTAGAAGAATCCTCGGTAACGCCCTGATATGTCTTGAACATAAGGTTGAATTTCTTTATATCTGTAAATTCAGATCCACCGCAATCGGGACATTCTATTCCCTTTTCCTTGATGTAAGCTGCCATCTCGTCAAAGGTCCAGCCTGCGGGGTTATCCTCAAGTCCGTTTGCGAAAGCGTACTCCTCTATGAGCTTGTCCGCTCTGTGACGAACCTTACAGGACTTACAGTCCATAAGGGGGTCGGAAAATCCGCCAACGTGACCTGATGCTACCCAAGCCTCGGGGTTCATAATGATCGCGCTGTCAAGACCTACGTTGTACTTGCACTCCTGCACGAACTTTTTCCACCAAGCCTTCTTTACGTTGTTCTTGAACTCAACGCCAAGAGGTCCGTAATCCCAAGAGTTTGCAAGACCGCCGTATATCTCGGAGCCGGGGAAAATAAATCCGCGGTTCTTACAAAGGGCGACGATCTTATCCATAGTTTTTTCTGAATTTTTCATAATTTAGATAAGCCTTTCTTTATTTAAAAAACTCTTTGTTTTCAATAAAGATATTCTAACACATATGCCCCGTTTTGTCAATGATTTTCTTCTATTTTCAAGATTTGCCGACACATTTTCGACAAAAGAGGAAAGGATGATAAAAAATCAGTTTTTAAGGGCTGGAATATCGCTCTTTTTTATCTGCGGAAGTCTTGAAACGATCACTGCCGCAACTGCTGTTATTATTATTTCCGGAATCATATAAAGTCCGTTATAGAATACAGAGTAGATAAGCGAGAGAGAAAAACCGCTGAAGTGCTGGAGAATGCGAGCGCCTATCTTATAAAAGCCCTCCTGTGAAAAGAACCACTCTGCCCAAGTGCCGTAGAAGATCGCGCCTGAGAGTATGTGAGCGAGGTATCTGAGAGAAAGTGCGAGAACAGATCCAAGACAAAGGGCCAAGGTCTTGCTCTTGAGCTTGTTTCTGAATATTCCGCCGATACCGAGCACGGTGTATGCTACGACATAGTCGAGAAGTATTATCGACACCGCTGCAAGACCGCCCATATATCCGTCACTCGTTGGCAAAAAGAGTGCCATTATGACAGACGCGCTCGTACCGAGAGAAAGGTCAAGCAGCATTTGGACAAGCGCATAGGTCGCGGAGACAAAAAATCCCCACCTCAATCCGTACATATAGGAAATAAGCACTATCGGAAGCATACTCGCAATAGTAAATCCACCGCCAAAGGGCAGATTGAGGAAAGGAATGAGCGCGCACACGATAGCAAGTGTTGCGGAGAGCGCGATCATGACCGCTGACATTGTCAGCCTTTGAGTTTTTACTGTTGTGTTCATTTCGAACCTCCTAAAAATAAAATTTGACCGCACGGAAATCTCACGTGCGGTCAAATCAATCTCGAGGATTCGAAATTCAAAATCTCCCTACGTCGGTATTATCCGTATCAGGTTAAAGGGTTCGGAATACTCCATCTCAGCCAAACTCAAGGTTCAGCACCCCCGATTTCTATGCGGTTTTCTAGATTGTATCACTTATTTTTTGATTTGTCAAGCCTTAATAGTAAAAATTAGCATCAATGCTCTTGATGTCAACACCGACAAGAAGATCGCTGTTTACTATAACCTTTTCTTTATAGGGCTTCAGCTTTTCGACATAAAGCTGATTCTTGAGGTCGTTCATAAAGGTATAAGTTCCGTCACCCTTTCTGAAAAGGTTCTGGTTTTCGGTCTTGGCATAAGCGCCCTCATCGTTTTGATACTTCATAACAATGTGGATACCGTATTCCGAGTGTATCTTCTTGACCTCGCCGATCTCCATCTTAAAGAGCTCTTCGAGGACCTCTTTTGCGCTGTAATCGGTATCCTTTGTCATATAGTAGCCGTTTTTATATTCACTCATACCGGCATCCTCGCTATATTTATCCACCATAGCATCAAAAAGTGTGTAGTTTCCTACCTCACACTCCTCAAGGATCATCTGTGCCTGATCGCTCAATGCCTTGAGCTCCTCCTCGGTATACTCGCGTGTCATCTGATTGCCGCTCGCATCAAGCTTTGGAGAACGCTTGCCGTTTTTGATATCGTAGGCTATCTCGCCCTCGTCGTTGATGTATATAACGTCCCCCTTTTTGTCTTTTACGGGATCGCCGTTATCATCATATTTGATATTGGCACTCTTATCGTAAGCTATGCGAGAAGTGTCCGCGAGAGAATAGTAAATGTCGTTTTCAAACTCATCCTGAACGTAGAGAAGCTCGTAAGTGTAAAGGAACACCTGCTTGAATCTGACGTAATTTTTCTGATAGTAATCCTCTATAAGATTTTGTGCTATCTTTGAGCCGTCAGCTCCAAAAAGGTAATCGTTGAGATATGCTATCTTTGCTTCAACTATATACGCCTCTCTGAGCATCTTATAGTTTACACCAAAGGGTGAGAGTATCGCGTTGAGCTCGTTCTTAGAGCCGTTTGCCTCTTCTTCAAGAAGTCTCTCCATCTCCGCGTCTATCTCTGCGATATGCGAATCGGGAAGCTTGAGACCAAGCTCCTCAAAAAGCACGAGAGCGGAAAGATAGGTCTTTGCGCTGTCAAGCGTTTGAGCGGTAAAATAATCGTTGTAGGTCGTGCCCTCCGCACCCATTACCATGTCCCAAAAGGATGCTGGAATCGCCTGCCCATCATAAGCATAAGAGGAGATAACAGTTCCCTTCATTCTTGAGAGGTAAAGGCGGAACATATTTATCGACATCGTCTCTCCGTCAAGCTCGAGGAGGGTCTTGCCTTTTGCCGAACAGCCGCAAAGAGCCGAAAGGCAAAGCGCAAGCGCCAGAAGCAGAAGAAGAGTTCTATTTAAAAATTTTCTCATCACTCGGTGATATCCTTTCTTTTTATGCGTATATTATACTGCATTCGTCGGTTTTTGTCCACTACCGACAGCAAAAAATAAAATTGTTTACACTTTTAAGAGTTGGATCCATCCTTTTCGACCTTTGCGAGCTCCTCGTATCTGCAGAAAAGCTCATAGAGAGTCTTTGGCAGATCCTCTTTGGGCTGCTTTCTGAATCTGACACCGGGATTATCCGTCATTATGATACGAAGTCTGCCCTTATACTCAAAGGCAAGATCGCTCCATATACCAACGTCGAATTTATCCGGATAGATGCGAACATCTGTATCGTCCTCGATGACCGAGGTTATCCTGCACCTCTTTGCCGCCGCGCGGACGAGCGCGATGGTAAGAAGCGCCTCTGTCTGTTTGGGCATATCTCCGTAACGGTCTATCATCTCATCGAGGATATCGTCTCTGTCAAGAGGTGTTTCTATTGCCGCTATCTTCTTGTAAAGCTCCATTCTCTGCGAGGAATACTCCACGTATCTTTCGGGAATATAAGCATCGCATTTAAGAGATATAGTGGTGTCAAGCTTTTCCTCTATCTTCTCGCCCTTTTCCTCAAGCACCGCTTCGTTCAGGAGCTTGATATAAAGGTCGTATCCGACCGCATCAAGATGTCCGTGCTGCTCAGCTCCGAGTATATTTCCCGCACCTCTTATTTCAAGGTCTCGCATAGCTATCTTAAAGCCTGCGCCGAACTCCGCATATTCCTTGATAGCCTCAAGGCGCTTGGTCGCTATCTCGCTGACAGTCTTGTCACGCGGGAATGTAAAGTAAGCATAAGCGCGTCTTGAGGAACGACCTACTCGTCCTCTGATCTGGTGGAGCTGTGAAAGACCAAGTCTTTGCGCATTCTCAACGATAAGCGTGTTTGCGTTGGGGATATCAACACCCGTCTCTATGATAGTCGTGCAAACGAGTATATCTATCTCGCCTCTGAGCATCTCATCCCAGATGTCCTCAAGGCGCTCCTTATCCATTTTTCCATGTGCAACGGTAATTCTCGCCTCGGGTATCTCACGTGAGAGCTTTGCGGCACAGTGATCGATGCTATCCACAAAATTGTAGAGATAAAACACCTGACCGCCTCTGCGAAGCTCTCGCTTTATCGCCTCTATGATTATCAGCTCGTCATGCTCGAGCACGTAGGTCTGCACGGGAAGTCTGTCTCCGGGCGCTTCGTCAAGCACGGATACGTCTCTTATTCCGCCCATCGCCATATTGAGGGTTCTCGGTATCGGTGTTGCGCTGAGCGTGAGGACGTCAACGTTGCCCGCGAGCTGCTTGAGCTTTTCCTTTTGCGCTACACCGAATCTCTGCTCCTCGTCAACGATAAGAAGTCCAAGATCCTTGAACTCGATATCCTTTGATATAAGTCTGTGTGTACCGATTATTATGTCAACCTCACCGCGCTTGAGCTTGCGGAGAGTTTGCGCCTGCTGCTTTGGTGTTCTGAAACGGGATATCATATCCACGTTTACCGAAAATCCGCGTGTTCGGCTGGTGACAGTCTGATAGTGCTGAAGCGCGAGAATAGTTGTAGGCACAAGGATAGCCACCTGCTTACCGCCAAGGATAGCCTTGTAAGCCGCGCGCAGAGCTACCTCTGTCTTTCCATACCCCACGTCTCCGCAAAGAAGTCTGTCCATAGGTGTCGGCGCCATCATATCCTGCTTTATCTCGGCTATCGCGTCAAGCTGACCGTCTGTTTCGTCATACTCGAATGCAGCCTCAAAGTCGCGCTGAAGATCATCGTCCGCGGGGAAGGCAAACCCGGGCCGTCTCATTCTCTCGGCATAGAGCTGTATGAGCTCCTTTGCCATCTCCTTGACAGCCGCCTTTGTCTTTGCCTTCGCCCTTGCCCACTCTCCCCCGCTGAACTTTGAGAGCTTGACGAGTCCATCATCAGAATGTGCGCCGATATATTTGGATATCATATCGAGCTTATCTGTGGGCAAAAACAGTTTGTCGCTGCCCGCATATCTTATATTCACGTAGTCTCTGCTCACTCCGTCGACCGTGAGATTTTCAATTCCCATATACTGACCGATGCCGTGTATCTCGTGAACGACGTAATCGCCGACCGAGAGATCATTATAGGAGAGTATCCTCTCTGCCGCGGACTTCTTTTTGCGGGAGGTTCTGAGCTTTCCGTTTATCGAATATGCTCCGCCCTTTCCGTCCTCGGTCATAGAAAGCACCGCTATCTTCGGTGTGCCGAGCTCAAAGCCGCGAAGCTGCTGGCGCCACCTTATCATAACCGTACCGCGCGGAAGATCCTTCATGGAGAAATCTCCCTCCTTGCACTCAATAAGCGCGGCAAACCCCGAGTCCTTCAGATATCCGCAGATATTCTTGGCACTCGTCTCGTTTTCGGCTATGAGGATTATGCGATAACCCGTTCGTCTGTACATTTCAAGATCCTCAAGCAGGAGCGCAAAGTTCTCGCCATATGCCACCATGTGCTTTGTCTTGAAGGTGAAAAGTCCCGCAAGCTTTCTGCCCGACATTCCCTGCCCGAAAGCATCGAAATGCACGGTGGGATTCTTGTCAAGGAAAACGTCAAACGCAGATGCGGGCTTCATATAGTCTGTATATTTAGCCGCGATAGTGCCTCCCTCAAGCAGCTCCTCTATCGTCTGATTCATATGCCACTCTGTAGCTTTTATTCTATCGTAGCATGCCGACGTGTTTTTCATAAGCACGCAGGTCTTGCCCGAGAAATAACCAAGAAGAGTTACTCGCTCGGGATATATCAAGTTATAATACTTATCCGCAAAATTTATATCAAGTCCGCCGTCTATAGCCGCCATTTCGGTGAGCATCTCACCCATCGCGCGCTCGTCACGGCTTCTTGAAAAGTGCGATTTGATAGCAGCCCTGAGCTCCTCTTTTTTCTCAGGGGTGAGCAACACCTCTCTCGAGGGAAAAAGCTCCGCCGCATCAAGCGTATGCGTCATTCTCTGGGTTACGGGATCAAAGAGCTCCATTCTGTCTATCTCGTCTCCCCAAAGCTCCATACGGAGCGGATAAGTACCGCTGAATTCGTTTTTATCAACATCGGTAAAGACCGCCATAGGCGAGTAGATATCAACGATTCCGCCTCTTATCGCAAACTGTCCGGGCGCATCGACCATCTCACATCTGACGTATCCCGCCCTTGAGAGTTTATCCGCAAGAGTTGCGGTATCAATGAGAGTTTTACCGTACTCAAACTTCATTATAGCGTTTATGAGAGTCTCCGGAGGAATAGTGTATCCAAGGGTTGCGTCGGGTGTCGTAACTACCGCATCGATCTCTCCGCGCAGAATTCCGGACAAGACTTTAAGCCTCTCATGCTCGTACTCATGGGAGGCAACAATGTTATAAAAGTTAAGGTCACGGCTGACAAAAAACTCGGCTTTAAGTCCGAATCTTCTGAGAAGTCCCGCCGTTCTCTGACATTCTTTTTCCTCGGGACATATTATAAGCACGGGAGTTTTACGCTTTGCGCGGTATCTCACATCCTCAACTATTGCGGCGTAGGTGATGTCAGTAGCCCCGTCGCAAAGTCCCGCCGCAACGATCGGAAGCGAATTTGCCGCCGCGCTCTGCTCACTTATTGCCTGCAAGAGCTGACGGTATTCCCTGTCCGACCTTATGCTGTCGGTCAACATATTCATATTTTAAAACCCTCTTTAGGTTTGGATTTTTCACTTACTCTTTCTTTTCCGCCGCGTTGCATATCTGCATAGCGCCCTCAACGTCGCCCGCGAGAATCTTTTCAACACCCGAGGTTATACGTCCAAAGCTATCGAAAAGCTGCTTTTGCTCGTCCTTTGTAAACTCGGAAAGCACCCAGTCCGCCATGTCGTAATCGGGGTGCGGCTTTTTGCCGACACCGATCTTTACGCGGGGGAACGCATCGCTGTTCATCTGAAGAATGATACTGCGAACACCCTTCTGTCCGCCTTCACTTCCCGAGCGTTTGACACGAAGGCTTGCCACGTCGTGATTTACGTCGTCACAGATAACTTCTATATTTTCGGGAGGGATCTTATAGAAGGTCGCCGCTTCCTTTACCGCCTCACCCGAAAGATTCATAAAGGTCTG
>JAZOLL010000022.1:0-18189 GCA_045653105.1 Eubacteriales bacterium | reverse complement strand
AGAGTCGAGCCAGATACCCTTACCGCCGTCGAAGGTGTCAACGCCGTTACCTCTGCGGCACTCGCGGATTACGCTGGAAGCGCAAACGTCACGGGTCTCAAGGGGATACATGAATGCTTCACCGTCAGCGTTGATAAGCTGCGCGCCGATCGAACGAACCTTCTCGGTAACGAGTGCACCGAAGATCTGGGAAGGATATGCCGCACCTGTGGGATGGTACTGAAGTGTGTAAGCGTAGAGGAGGGGTGCGCCTGCTCTGTACGCGAGAACGAGTCCGTCTGCGGTTGCACCGTAGTGGTTGGATGTCGGGAAGCCCTGATAGTGCATTCTACCTGCACCGCCTGTTGCGATAACGACAGTCTTTGCCTTTGCAACGAGAAGCTCCTTTGTCTCCATGTTCATAAGAACAGCTCCTGCAGCGTTACCGTTCTCATCAAGGATGAGCTCGATAGCAGCTGTAAAATCTACAACCGGAATACCAAGGTTGAGGACTTCGTCACGGAGAGTTCTCATTATCTCTGCACCGGAGTAATCCTTTGCCGCGTGCATACGCTTGCGGGATGTTCCGCCACCATGTGTGGTAATCATTGTGCCGTCAGCTTCCTTATCGAATTCAACTCCGAGGTCGCTGAGCCACTTGATAGCCTCGGGAGCATCGCATACGAGCTTGGAGAGAAGCTCTCTCTTTGCCGCAAAGTGACCGCCGCCGAAAGCGTCTACAAAGTGAATTGCAGGAGAGTCGTTGGGCTTATCCGCAGCCTGAATACCACCCTCTGCCATCATAGTATTAGCATCTCCCATACGGAGCTTGGTTACTACCATAACCTTAGCGCCCGCATTGTGAGCCTCGATCGCCGCAGATGCACCTGCACCGCCGCCACCGATAACGAGAACGTCTGTCTCGTAATCAGGGTGTTCAAGGCATACGGAATCAGCTGTGATACGGCTGTGAGCCTGAAGGATCTCTGCAAGCTCCTTTGGTACCTTCTCGCCCTTGTTAGGACCTATTGTAAGTACCGCAAATTCATCTACCTTATAGTCGGGGTGGAAGGAAGCGAGTACGTTTTCCTTTTGCTCTGCTGTCATACGTACAGGCTCAAGAGCAATATTTTTCTCTCTTGCCGCCTCAACGAGCGCCAGAGATTCTCTAAACTGTTCAGAATACATTTACGCGTCCTCCTTATTTCTCAATCTCACGGGTGTTGTAAAGCTCTTTCATCTCTTCGATAGGCTTCTGCATAAGAGCCTCGATGAGGTCGTTGAAATCACCGTTTTTGATTTCCTTAACGCGATCCTCGAGATGTCCGCATCCGGGGGCGAGATACTTGCCGTTAATTCTTCTTGCAAGCATTGCTACCTGAGGATGAGAGATGCCTGCGGGGCATCTGGACGAGCAAACGCCACACATAACGCAGTCAAAGGACTCCTCAGCGCACTTCTCAAAGTCTCCGCGCTGTGCGTAAGCTATGTACTGCATAACGTTGAGTCCCTGTGTACAAGCCTTTGTACAAGCGTTACAGCCGATACAAGCGTATATCTCAGGATAAAGCTGCATCATAACTGTTTCGTTTACGGGGATCTCGTTGATGTTGTAAACCTCTTTTACGAGGGGAAAGAAAGGAAGAGTTGCAATATACATATTGTCCTCAACCTTTGTCTGGCAAGCAAGGCAAGCGTGAAGCTCCTTGTCACCCTTTATGCGGTAAATAGTAGCACATGCGCCGCAAAATCCGTTTCTGCATCCGCATCCGCGAACGAGCTGGTATCCCGCATATTCCATAGCGGTCATAATTGTAAGATTCTCCGGAACCTCATACTTTTTACCGAAAAGAAATATATTAACTGTCTTTTCCATCTGTTTTCTCCTTTAATATTCGCTGGGAAGCTCTTCGAGCTCGTCGCATCTGAATACGGGTCCGTCCTTGCAAACGTACTTTGCGCCGACGTTACATCTTCCGCATTTGCCAACGCCACACTTCATTCGAAGCCCAAGGGTGGTATATACCTGTGTTTTATCAAAGCCGAGTGCAATAAGTCCGTCAAGTGTAAACTTGATCATAATGGGAGGACCGCAAAGCACCGCGGTTTTGTTGGTGTCAAATCCAAGCTCCTTTACGTAGTTGGGAACAAAGCCTACGTGACCGTCCCAATCGGGCTGAGGATTATCGATAGTGAGGTGCACCTTAACACCTGCATCGTTTGACCACTCCTCGATTATCTCCTTGTAATCAAGAAGGTCTGCCTTGCTACGAGAGCCGTAAACGATATCGATGTCACCGTAGCGGTCGCGGTAGTGACGGCAGTAGTTGATTACAGAGCGAAGCGGTGCAAGTCCAACACCACCCGCGATAAAGAGAAGGTTTTTACCTGCAAATACGTCGTCTACGGGGAACGGATTACCGTAAGGACCTCTGATGGTGATCTGCTGACCAACCTCTGCCTGATGGAGCCATTCGGTAACGCATCCGCACTTCTTTATGGAAAACTCCATATACTCGGTATTTGTAGGGGAAGAAGTTATTGAAAACATAGCCTCACCAACACCGGGAATAGAGAGCATTGCGCACTGTCCGGGACGGTGGTCGAATGCCTTCTTGCCGTCGGGTGTTACAACTCTGAATGTCTTGATGTCGGGTGTGTCTATGCGAACGTCAGTAATGACGCCGATGGCGGGAATCAAAGTATCATTTATATTATTCACCTTTTTTTCCTCCAATCTTTTTCATAACTTTAACTATATTCATAGAGATCGGGCACTTTGCAAGACATCTTCCGCAACCAACGCAGCTGAAAAGTCCGTCGTTGTTTTCGGGATAGTAAACAAGCTTGTGCATAAATCTCTGACGGAAACGCTCCTTCTGTGTGAGACGGTTGTTTCCGTGAGCCATCTTTGTAAACTCGGAATACATGCAGGAGTCCCAACATCTGTAGCGGATAACCCCGTTTCCTGTATTAAAGTCCTTAATGTCATAACACTGGCAGGTAGGACAAACAAAGGTACATGTTCCACAGCCGAGACAAGCAGAAGAAAGCTCATCCCAAGCGGGATCGTTGAAGAGCTCCTGAGTTTTTCCACCGCCGAAGCCGTCGGTAGTGAGATCCTTCAGAGGAAGCTTTTCCATGATCTTTGCTGTCTTTTCCTTCTGTGCATTTACCGCATCGTCGGAAGACTCCTCAAGAAGAGCGGACACCTTATCAAGGAGCGCACTTCCCTTTTCTGTGTTAGCCTGAAGGTAGAGCGCATCCTCGCATCTCCAAGCGGAGATATCGCCTGCGGGCTCAGTTGCATTTATACCAAAGGTTGTGCAGAAGCAGGTCTCTGCGGGTCTTGTACAAGCAACGGATACGATGATACCGTGCTCGCGCTTCATAGCATAGAAGCTATCTCTGGGCTCTGAGAGGAATACTCTGTCGAGCACGTCAAAGCTCTTTACGTCGCAAGCGCGAACGCCGAATACTACGAAATCCTCGCTCTCTTCTCTAACGTCAATTACCTGGATGCTCTTTCCCTCTGTCTTGAATCTCATAAGATCCTCTGTCTGGGGGAAGAAAAAATCCTTGGGGCTCTTTGTTGTGTTGAGAGCTGTGCTCCATTCAACACCCTCGCTCCACTCCTTATAGGATGCGGAGCCGTCAGCATTGTCAACGGGCAAATAAAGCTTTGCATTTTTTGCGATTTCAGCGAAAAGGAGCTGAATCTTATCAAGAGAACACTTAAGCATTTTCACCCCTCCTGTCAAAAACCTCACCGGGCTCGAGGTCCTCTGTTGTATAGTTAACGAGAGGTGCTCTTGAACCTACCTCGGCACCTGCCTGATACTCACCGTAGAACTCGTTGATATCCTTGATGAACTTACGGTTGAGGAGGTGGAGAGGAATATTCTGGGGACATACTCTTGAGCACTCACCACAGTCGGTGCAACGACCTGCAACGTGGAATGCTCTTATGATATGGAACATTTTTTCCTCAAAGCTATTTGCGGGAGACTTGTTTTCAACACCGGAGTTCGGATTGTCGAAAACACACTTCTCACAGGTACAAGCGGAACAAGCGTCGCGGCAAGCGTTGCAGCGAATACACTTGGAAAGCTCTCCCTGCCAGAAAGCAAATCTCTCGTCGGGAGTCATTGCCTCAAGGCGTGCGACCTCGTCAAATCTTGCGGATTCAACTACGTCACCGTCCTCGCCAAGGAGCTCGTCATAAGCGACGTGCTTTTTGCTCTTGCAGTTAATGCAGCGTTCAGCAAGAACGTCAGCCGCATTTATAACCACGGGCTCATCAGCGTAAAGTGTTGTTACTACTATCTTGTCTCCGTCAGACTCTATCGAGGATACACCCTCACCGGATATTTCCTTGACTTTGGAGATATCAGCCATACCCTCGCAAGGAATACCTACAGCATATACCTTTTCACGATCAAAGCGGTGCTCTGTAAGGAGCTGGTTGAAGCTATATGTATCGCAGGGCTTAAGGAAAACGAGGATCTTACCCTCTATTTTCTGTGTCTTTGCAACAAGATACTTGGAGAAGTTAGCTCCGCAGAAATCGTTGAAAACGAAGCCGCTGTTGAGCTCTTCTGCAGATTTGAAAACGGTGGGAGTTACGTCATATCCGAACTCGCCGCGTCCCCAACCGAGAACAGCGGATACTGTACCGTTTTCCAGAAGCTCGGAGGCTTTCACAATGAGTTGCTCCCGAGTTATTTTTTGCAGCTGAGGTCCCCCTTCCTCTTGTTTTCACCAAGTGCCGCTACCTTCTGTGCAAAATCGTTCATAGTTGCGGCAAATTTTGCGCCCTCTGCGGCAGATACCCACTCAACGCGGGTACGCTCTCTCTCGATTCCGAGGAAGTCGAGCATCGAGAAGAGTGCCGCCATACGGCGACGGGTATAATAGTTACCCGATGTATAGTGGCAGTCACCGGGGTGACAACCGCAGATTATAACACCGTCAGCGCCTCTCTGGAATGCTCTCAGAATAAACATAGGGTTAACTCTGCAAGAGCAAGGCACTCTGATTATCTTTACGTCAGCGGGATATGCGAGACGGTTATTTCCCGCAAGGTCAGCGCCCGCGTAGGAGCACCAGTTGCAGCAAAACGCAACTATTAAGGGTTTATATTCTTTTACTTGCATATTGCATCAACCTCCGCCATAATTTGACTGTTCTTGAATCCGTTAAGGTCCATAGCACCGGAAGGACAAGCGACTGTACAAGCGCCACATCCCTGGCAAACCGCGGGATTTACAGACGCTACGCGTCTTACCTTTGTTGTTCTGTCGGGCATACGGAATTCCTTGTCGATATAGGATATCGCACCATAAGGACATACTCTCTCACAGCTTGAGCATCCGTTACACATAAGCTCGTTGGAGCTTGCAACACAGGGGTTACCTGTGAGCTTATCCTTAGCGAGAAGTCCGATAACCTTGGATGCTGCAGCACCTGCCTGAGATACTGTTTCGGGAATATCCTTGGGTCCCTGGCACGCACCCGAGAGGAACACACCTGCTGTGGGGCTCTCTACGGGACGAAGCTTGGGATGTGCTTCTGTAAAGAAGTCGTTTGTATCCATACTTGCTGTGAGCATAGTAGCAAGAGGACGTGCGCTCTTATCGGGCTCTATAGCCGCCGCAAGAACAACGAGATCTGCGTCGATATGGAGCTGCTTGTTTGCGATGAGGTCAGATGCCTGAACCTTGAGCTTATCGCCCTCGGGAGTGATCTTACCTACCATGCCCTTAACGTACTTGACACCGTACTCCTCTACTGCGCGGCGGTAAAACTCGTCAAAGTTCTTACCGGGAGTTCTTACGTCTATGTAGAATACGTAAACCTCTGTATCCGGATATTTATCACGTGTGAGCATAGCGTGCTTTGCTGTGTACATACAGCAGATCTTTGAGCAGTATTCCTTGCCCTTTTCAGCGCAGGACTCACAACGAGAGCCTACACACTGAACAAATACAATGGTGTGCGGATGCTTTCCGTCAGAGGGACGAAGCAGCTTTCCTGCAGAGGGTCCTGCCGCATTGGTAAGACGCTCAAACTCAAGAGAGGTTATAACGTCCTTGGACTGGCTGTAAGCAAACTCATCAAACTTTTCCATGCTGATAGGATTAAATCCTGTAGCAACGACGATAGCGCCGTACTTTTCCTCGCTTATCTCATCCTTCTGAGTGTAATCGATAGCGCCTGCGGCACAAACCTTAGCGCAAAGACCGCACTTGCCGTTCTTGAGCATGTTACAAGCGTTAGGATCGATTGTAGCTACCTTCGGAACTGCCTGCGCAAAAGGAATGTAGATCGCGTGGCGGTTATCCATACCGAGGTTGAACTCGTTAGGAACCTTCTTCATAGGACACTTTTCTACACAAGCACCGCATCCTGTACAAACGTCTTCCTTAACGTATCTTGCCTTTTTCTTTATCTTTACATCAAAGTTTCCGACAAATCCGCTTACGTCTGTAACCTCACTGTAGGAGAAGATACGGATCTTATCGTTCTGCGCAACATCAACCATCTTAGGTGTGAGGATACAAGCCGCACAGTCGAGTGTCGGGAAGGTCTTATCGAGCTGCGCCATCTTTCCACCGATGGTAGGCTGCTTTTCAACGATATCTACGGGGAATCCTGCGTCTGCTATATCGAGAGCTGTCTGGATACCTGCGATACCGCCGCCGATTACAAGCGCACGCTTGGTAACGGGAGACTCACCGGGGGTGAGGGGCGCGTTGAGGTTTACCTTTGCGATCGCAGCCTTACCGAGAATAATAGCCTTCTCTGTACCTGTGATCATATCCTTATGTACCCAAGAGCACTGCTCACGGATATTTGCGATCTCAACCATATAGGGATTGAGACCTGCCGCAGCCGCGGTCTTACGGAATGTAGCCTCGTGCATTCTGGGGGAGCAGGAGCAAACCACAATACCCGTAAGGTTGTGCTCTTTAACAGCATTTTTGATGATTTCCTGACCTGCCTGAGAGCACATATACTGATAATTAGCGGAAAAGACTACGCCGGGCTCATTTTTGAGAGCCTCAGATACTGCGACAACGTCAACCGTGCCTGCAATATTGCTTCCGCACCAACATACAAAAACACCAACTCTTTGCATTTGTCTTTTCCTCCTTTACTTTGTGTATTTTCTGAATGCGCTCACCAGAAGCTGCTGGGGCGTATCCTCTTCGACCATAGCGGGAACATCATTTGCGGTCATACGGTTTGCTCCCTGCTGTCTTATAGCGGTAAGGCGAACTGCCTCAACTACCTTTGCGGGCTCAACACCTCTGGGGCATCTGTCAACGCAAGCAAAGCAAGAGAGACATTTGTAAAGAGACTCGGAATTGAGCAGAGGCTCAATATCACCCGTCTCTACCATTCCTACGAACTGATGAGGATGGTATTCCATCTCGTCATAAGCGGGACAAGTTGCGGAGCACTTTCCGCACTTCATACATTTGCTTGTATTTACACCGCTCATTCTTATAATTTCTTCGCGGAGATACTTGTTATTATGCATTTGTATCCTCCTTCACACCGAGAGCCTCAGCCAAGAGCTCGGTGAAATAAACTACGGGAATATCCGCACCACACTTTACAAGGTTGTACTTGCAAAGAGGACAAGCGGTGATGATCATCTCTGCTCCCGCAGCCTTTGCATTTTCAACTATTGCGTTTGAATTGCGCTTTGCCGCCTCGGGACTTTCAACCGAAATATAACCGCCGCAGCACTCATTTCTTCTTGCGTAAACTACCGCATCTGCGCCAAGTGCACGGATGAAATCCTCCATGATTCTGGGGTTTTCGGGATCATCCATACGCATGACTTTATTGGGACGAAGCAAGAGGCAACCGTAATATGCCGCGATCTTCTTGCCCTTGAGGCTGTTCTTAACGCACGCCTTTACCTTGTCAAAGCCAACGAGATCGCGGAGCATCTCAAGGTAGTGATAAACCTCTGCCTCTCCGTGATACTCTCCGTCAGCCATGTAACGGTTGACCTTATCAGAAAACTCTTTGTTTGTCTGCATTGCATGATTTGTTTGCTTTATAACGTTGTGGCAAGCCGAGCAAACAGTTACGAGGGGCTGACTCTTATCGTTTGCCTCCTTGAGAGCGCGAACAGAAGAAAGCTTTGTAGCAACCTCGTTCTTGGCGGTGGTAAATACTCCGCCACAGCACTGCCAATTTTCAATTTCTTCCAAGGTAACACCAAGAGCCTCAGCGGATCTGTATGCGTATGTATCAAGATCCTTTGCCTTATTCTTGAGTGTGCACCCGGGGAAATAACTAACCTTCATTTAATTACCTCCGATTATACCATCTGTTCGGGATGGAAGACCTCATCAAACTTTTCAGCACTCAAGAAGCCGAGCTCAACGCAAGCTTCCTTGAGGGATTTATTGTCCTTAAATGCCTTCTTTGCAGTCTTTGCGGCATTTTCGTAACCGATATAGGGGTTGAGCGCGGTAACGAGCATAAGCGAGTTGTGAAGATTGTGATGCATCTTCTCGCGGTTTGCCTTGATTCCAACAGCGCAGTTCTTGTTGAAGGACACGATAGCCTCAGCAAGAAGTCTTGCGGACTGGAGGAAGTTGTAGATGCAAACGGGCATAAACACGTTAAGCTCAAAGTTACCCTGAGATGCCGCCATGCTTACTGCAACGTCGTTACCCATAACCTGAACGGCTACCATAGTAACAGCCTCACACTGTGTGGGGTTTACCTTACCGGGCATGATGGAGGAGCCGGGCTCGTTTTCGGGAATGAATATCTCTCCAAGTCCGTCTCTCGGACCGGATGCGAGCCAACGAACGTCGTTAGCTATCTTCATCATATCCGCTGCGAGCGCCTTGATAGCTCCGTGTGCGAACACGAGCTCATCCTTAGATGTGAGTGCGTGGAACTTGTTGGGAGCGGTTACGAACTTCTTGCCTGTGATCTTTGATACTTCCTCTGCAACTCCAACGTCAAAGCCCTTCGGTGCGTTGAGTCCTGTTCCGACCGCAGTGCCGCCAAGAGCGAGCTCACGAAGAGGATCGATAGCGAGCTTTATAAGCTCTACGTCACGCTCAAGAGAGGATCTCCAACCGCTGATCTCCTGAGTAAATGTGATAGGAGTTGCATCCTGAAGATGTGTTCTACCGCTCTTAACGATTCCCTCGTTTTCAGCCTCAAGTCTCTTGAAGGTAGCGATGAGAGTCTCTACTGCGGGTATAAGCTTATCCTCAAGTGTGAGAACAGCCGCGATGTGCATAGCTGTCGGGAATGTATCGTTGGAGGACTGGCTCATATTAGAGTCATCGTTGGGGTGAAGAAGCTTTTTGCCAAGGATCTGATTTCCTCTGTTTGCGATGACCTCGTTAGAGTTCATGTTGGACTGTGTGCCCGAACCTGTCTGCCATACGGCGAGGGGGAAATGTGCGTTGAGCTTGCCTGTCATAACCTCGTCGCACGCTGCCTTGATAGCCTCGAGCTTTTCGTCGGTCATCTTCTCGGGACGAAGCTTGTTGTTTGTGATAGCTGCTGCCTTTTTAAGGACGCCGAAGGCGTGAATGATCTCCGCAGGCATTGTTTCAATTCCTACACCGATCTCGAAATTTTCGTGACTTCTCTGTGTCTGTGCAGCCCAGAGGCGGTCAGCGGGCACTTTCATTTCGCCCATAGAGTCATGTTCAATACGGTATTCCATTTTCTATAACCTTTCTTATACAAATTACTTCAAAATCGAAATAGCGTCGGTAATTGTTTTTTCAAGCGCTTCTCGGCCGTATTTATCTACCTCTGCCTTGTTCTTTTCTCCGTGAGTAAGACATCCCGCTCCGTTTATACAACCGCCGATAAATGCCATACCCTCGATAAAGTTTCCGTCAAGGATGCCCTTGTTGAGCTTGAGAAGAGCCACGCGGCAAGCCTCTATTCCGTCGCAAACAACGGGCTTGATCTCGAAGTCGATTCCCTGCTCCTTCATTGCCTGTGCCGCCGCATCGGTAAGTCCGCCGCTTCTCGCGAAGATACGTCCGAAGTAGGATGCGTTGTCAAGGATTCCCTCTTCAAAGGAGGAAAGATCAAAGTCACGGCTATCAAAGAGTGCCTGAAGCTCCTCAAATGTGAGGACCGCATCAACGTAAGGCTTAACTGTATCAAGCTGAGCCTCTGCTTTCTTTGCGGTACACGGACCGATAAAGACGACCTTAGCATTGGGTGTCGTTTCCTTTATGTACTTTGCAAGAACTGCCATAGGAGACAGGTTGTGCGAAATACGGTCAACAAGGTTCGGGAAGTTTATCTTTATATACTGTACGAACGCGGGACAGCAAGAGCTTGTGAGAATTCCCTTTTCAGAGAGCTCCTTAGCCTCTGCCATAGCAACCATATCCGCACCGAGAGCCGCCTCGATAACGTCCTGGAAGCCGAGTTTTTTAAGTCCGGTTACTACCTGTCCGAGCTTTGCGTAGGAGAACTGACTAGAAATTGAGGGCGCGACTATCGCATAAACCTTGTAGTCGCTCTCAGGCGAATAAGCCTTACTACCCTTGAGTATTTCGATAACGTCGGTAATATAGGACTTATCGAGAAGTGCTCCAAAGGGACACTGGTAAACGCAAGCGCCACACTGTATGCACTTGTTGTTATCAATGCAAGCCGACTTGTCCTCGTTCATGGATATAGCCTTTACCTTGCAGGCATTCTGGCAAGGACGCTTACGGCTGACGATCGCGGTATAAGGACAAACCTTGGCGCACGCGCCACACTCCTTACACTTTGACTTGTCGATATGCGCTACATGATTCTCCTCAAAGCTTATCGCACCGAACTTACAAACGTCCTCGCAGCGGTGTGCAAGACATCCTCGGCAAGCATTTGTTACCTCAAATCCGCCGACAGGACATTCGTCGCAGGCGATATCTATAACCTCAATTATGTTGGGGTTTGTTTTGTCACCGCCCAAAGCGATCTTGACACGCTCCTCAAGGATCGCACGCTCCTTATAAACACAGCAGCGCATAGTAGCTTCCTTGCCGGGAACAAGGCGCTTTGGAACATCCAAAAGATTTTCAAGGAGCTTATCCTCCCAAGCGAGTCTTGCGACCTCGCGAAGAACCTTATAGTTCAAATGTTGTATTTTGGTGTCAAATTTTCTTAATTTCATATTTTATATCACCTTAAAGACTTACGCTCTTTATTACTGCCTTGAGTGCCTCTGCAGACTTATGCATAGATCTGATCTCATCATCAGAGAGTCTCTGTGTAATGATAGAACGAACTCCTGTGTGATCTACGAGAGAAAGCGAGCTAAGGCAAACGTCGCTGATTCCGTACTCACCCTCGTGGAGAGAGGAAACTGTCATTGCGGTCTCTGCGCTTCCCGCAAGAGATTTTACGATGTGTGTAGAGGTCATACCGATACCGTACACGGTGCAGCCCTTTCTGGAAATGATCTTTCCGCCGGACTTTCTAACGTAGGTCTCAACATCCTCTCTTGTATACTCGTTGGGAACGTTGTAAGCAGATGCGATAGCACCGTTGAATTCATTAAGCGGAACACCTGCGATAGTTGCTGTGGACCAAGCAACGAAGGATGTGTCACCGTGCTCGCCAAGTACGTTTGCGTGTACCTGCTGCTTGTTGACCTTGTATATTTCAGCAAGACGTGTACGAAGACGAATAGTATCGAGAACTGTTCCTGTACCGAACACCTGATTCTTGGGAAGACCTGTATACTTGATGAACGCATATGTCAAAATGTCAACAGGGTTAGCAACGAGTATGTAGATCGCGTTGGGCGCTACCTTTACGATCTCGCCTGCTATCTGCTTTATGATTCCTATATTTGTCTGAACAAGCTCAAGTCTTGTCTGGCCGGGTCTTCTTCCAATACCGGATGTGATGATAACGACGTCAGATCCAACTGCGTCTGCATAGCTACCCGCATATATATCACAGTTGTCGATAAAAGGGGTTGCCTGCTTTATGTCAAGTGCCTCGCCGAGAGCTTTCTCGGTATTAACGTCAATAAGAACGACCTCCGAAGCCGCGCCGCGTGTAAGCAATGCAAACGCTGTTGTTGCACCAACGGAACCTGCTCCTATAATTGTAACTTTCTTCTGCATGATAATTCTCCTCTATAATCTTTAAAAATAACTTACTTTTATACGTTTGCCCATTTTTGTAAGGCAGCTTGAAAGCTCCTCAACAAGATTCATTTTGATATTGAAATTGATCGGAAGATCAGGATTCTGGTGAGCGGGGTATATCGCTCTGCCGACATAGAAATTGATGTCTGTAGCCTCTTCAAAGAGAAGTCGGCTGATAAGCGATGCTCCGTCTCGCTTGAAGTTCCACTCCTCATAGAGTTCGTTATCTCCGAGATAGTCCTTCGCATACTGAATGACCTTGTTCATCGTGATAACGCCCTCTGTAACGAGGTCAACACCTTCAATATGAGCTATCGGAGGAACGTCACTACGTTCAAATTTTATACTCGCCACAACCGGCTTTCCAAGGAACTTAGCGGCGATAGACGAGGTCGTGCCTCCGCAGATGATATGCTTGCCCTCTTTGGAGAAGAAAAGCGACATCATACGGTTTGCATCGTCTCTGTTTGAGGGAGGACCGAAGAGGATGTTCATCGGCTCTCTCTTTCTGATCTTTACGACGCAGGCTGTAGTATCATCTCCCGGCTTGTGTCCGTAAAGCTTATCGCATTCGTCAACAAGCATCGTAGAGAGGTTCTTTGCGGTATATCCACCCGCAACGAGCGCCTGCATATATCCCGCGATCTCCTCGCGTTTCCAACCGAAGTTGTACTTTCCGCCGAGACCTGCATGGGGACATCCGTCACTCATCGCGATAAACACGTCATCCTCCTGCAAATGGATCGTGGATTTATATATCTTTTTGCCGTCGATATTCATTTCGGTCTTTGGATACTCATACTGTTCAAAATTTCTTATGAGTATCACGTGCGGATTATCGTACTGAATAATCTCGGCAACCTCATTGTTTCGCAGATGGATTATCGTAAATGTGGAATACGCCACTCCGCGAAGCGAGCATACGGGAAGTGTTGCCGCTATCGTGGACACACAATCCTCTACCGAGATACCCGCAGCCATCATCGTTGAAAGCATTTTAGCTGTGAGTGTGGAGAGGATACTCGCCTTAACTCCCGAACCAAGACCGTCTGCCAACACGATAACCGTGGAATCTTCAGTAGTCTCTACAACGTCAACGTGATCTCCGCAAAGCTCTTCACCAAAGTGATTTATACTTTTATATCCGATCTCTGCACACAAATCATTCATCGCCGATAGACTCCTTTAACTTCGTCAATGCGATCTTTGTCTCAGCAGCGGTCTCACCGAGAAGCGATGCTATCTCCTGAACGATTCTCATCTGCTTTTCAACGACCTTATCCGCAACCTCTACGGTCTGTCTGCTGATGCTTTCCTTCTTTTCCTGCGCCTCTACCTCATCGGTAATATCACGCATGATTCCGATAAGCATATGAGACTCGGAAGCATAAACAACGGTCTGCTCTACGTATCTCTTGTACTCCGCAAGATAGGTGCGTCTGTTTCGCACGCTTCTGCCCGTGCTCTTGACCTGCGAGAAGATCGCCGGATCAAGGATACGAACAACGGGTTCTCCAAGCACGTCAGACTCGGAACGGATATTGAGCATCTTGCGAGCAGATCTGTTTATCTGCTGCACCTCAAGATTTTCATTGAGCGCGATAAGTCCGTTAGGTGTATTGTTTACGATCGTATCAGAGAAGCTCTCTGCTTTATCCTTGAGGTAAGGCAAGCACATGGATATCTCTGCCTTGCCGTGGATCACCGCTATCGCCTTTTCGCGACAGGAGTTATATCCGCAAGAGCCACAGTTGAGCTCGTCTGCTGCTTTGAATTTGCCCATCTGACGAAGAACCGCCATTATCTCTGCCTCGGAGGGCTGAGGAAGCTTTTGAGGTATCATTGTCAGATTCTTTTTAAGACTCATAGGTGCGGGCTGATCTACGGTGAAATCCTTATTTCCCGCATATCTGGATATCATGATGTGATCCTTTATAGGGTCTGTAAGGTGGTACTTTTCCATAACGGGGCCGCCCACGCAGCTTCCGACACACGCCGACATTTCGATAAAGCACTTGTGAACGCCACCGTTTTCGATGTCCTTAAGCGCCGCGATACAGTTCTCAACTCCGTCAAGTGCGATGTATGTATAACCCGGAGCATCCTGAGCCATAGTCTTGAGAACTCCGCCTGTTGTCGGGAAGAAGCGAGCGCGACTCTCGGGGGTATTATCAAGTCCCGGCGCAAGTTCTATACGCTCAGCGGTGAGCCACTTTGTGAGCTCCTCATATGTAAGGACCGCGTCAACGAGACCCTCATAATATTCCGCCTCGTCCTTCTTTGCGACACAGGGACCGATAAATACAGTCTTCGCGGAGGGGTTTCTCTTTTTGATATCCGCGCAGTGTGCCTGCATAGGAGACATCACGTCTGCAAGATATTCAAGCGCTGACGGAAAATATTTCTGAATAAGAAGATTTATTGAGTGACAGCAGGAGGTGATGATTATATCTCTGTCCTCATCGCGAAGCATTCTCTCGTATTCATTCTTTACGATAGTAGCTCCTATTGCCGTCTCTTCAACGTCTGCAAATCCGAGCTTTTTGAGTGCTGCGCGCATAGACTCGATTCCAACACCCTGATAGTTTGCGACAAATGAGGGCGCAAGGCTGACAATAACGGGATCGCCCGACTGGAGAAGAACTCTCACCTTTTCGGTGCTGTCAACTATCTCCTTGGCATCCTGCGGACAAGCAACAAAGCAATGACCGCAGAGAATACACTCGTTACCGACTATGTGCGCCTGATTTCCGGAAAAGCGGATCGCTTTGACCGGACAGCTACGGATACATTTATAACAGTTTTTGCAATTTGATTTTTTTAGTGTTAAGCAATTTGTCAAAAGTGTCACATCCTTTCGTTTTCAATAACGTCAAGTATATGCTCCTTAAAGAACTCTCTGAAGTTTTCTCTTGTAACGCCCACACAGACCTCGTCATTCACCTGAACGGTAACTCCTACTCGATTGCACTTTCCAATGCAAAAGCTACCTGTGAGGACTACCTCATCTTCAATGTGGTTTTCTGCGATAGCTCCCTCGAGCAGTCCTACTATCTCCTCGGAGCCTCTGAGGTGGCAAGATGAGCCGACACAAACCTGAACGATAAGCATATTACTCTACCTTTGCCAAAACTTCGTTGGCAAAGAAGTCACCAACAGTCTCGGGAGAAACCGAGTGGAAATCTTCATCCACCATTACGCAAACGCCCTGCTGGCAATGTCCGAGGCAGAAGGTTCCGCCAAGCTCTACCTTGTCCTCAAGCTTTTTCTCAGCAATCAAAGACTGGAGCTGCTCAACGACCTGACGAGATCCCTTAATGTGACAGGAGCTTCCGATACATACTGTAACTTTCATAAAATCATTCCTCGCATATTTTATATTTTTTATTTTTTATTTTTGTTTGTGAATTTAAGTGTGCAAGCGAGAGAGCTAAATTCTCCTGCTTTAAAAGAACACCGCCCGGTACTGTAAGCGTACACGGAGCAAAATTCCAGATGGCGCGTATCCCACAAGAGATAAGCTTGTCGCAAACCTCCTGTGCTGAGCCCTGACCAACTGTGATAATACCTATCTTAACATCGTGTTCGGCACAGTACTGTTCGATGCTGTCAATACACAAAATGCATTTATCAAGACCTATACGTATCGGCTTTTCGTTTCGATCAAATCCGGCAAGGAGCTTTATTCCGAACTCCTCAAAGCCATCGTAATCTAAAAGTGCTCTGCCAAGCTTTCCCGCGCCTACCAAGACGGCATTTGTAAAATCATGATAACCGAGATGTCTCTCAAGCTCCTGAAGTAAAGCCAGACGGTTATAACCAACTCTAGGCTTTCCCGCCCCGCTTATGGAGGCGAGATCCTTTCTCACCTGAACCTCACCGAAAGCAAGATCACGCGCTATCTTGGGTGCTGCGATCATTTCTCCGAAATCCTCCGGCAGATCTTTTAGATACTGTATGTATATCGGAACTCGCCCAAGCGTTGCCTTGGATATAGATTGAACAGCCATTCGCTACCTCACTGTCTATCGTATTATCTTAATTTAATAATGGAGAAATTAATCGATATGTTGCTAATCGATATACATTGCATCGATTAAAAAAGCGCTAATAAATGCCATTTAAGTAGCGTTTTTCTCTTAAATGGCAGATAAGTTAAGATTGACAAAAACTTAACCAGAGATATTATACCATATATAAATAAAAATTTCAATAGTTATTTAAATAGTTATTTAAAAAATAAATTACAAAAAAGTCGAAAAATAAGGTAACTTTTTCGTCTTTTTGAATACATTTCACCACTTTTCAAATATGTCGGACAAAGCAAGCCGAAAGCTCCCCTCGAAAGGGCGTTTTCTATATTTGCTACCTAAAAGTAATTGATTGCTTTGTTGGGTTCCCACCAATCATATTATGGTTAAGCTTGGCTTTGCGGTGGGATAAAAATTCTTTTGTGATATAAAAACATTTTTAAAATTAAATAAACCGTACGGCGGATGTTGACAATTCCGGACCGATGTGATATAATCAAATCGGTCCGGAAGGTGGTTACGCTATGCTGCGCAACATACAGATGATATCAATTATGTAGGTCCAATACATATTTAGAAATATCATCATCTTTGTGTAAGTAAGCATTGTGTGACCTCCTTTCGGATAAATTTGATTACGCTCTTATCGCGTCGGTACGGAATTGTCAACATTCGGGGGAGGCGTAACAAAGTGGAGTGGGTAAATTTTGGGGTTTATATTTTTCTCGACTTCGTTGATTATAAAATTAAAAAACCGGCAGTGTTCGAACGTAATGTTCTTCACGGCCGGATTATTTTATTTAGGGAGTTTTCTTGAAAAGGATTTTCCTTTATCTATATAAAAATATCTATATAAAAAATAAAAACAAAGCGCCTGCGGCTGCGGGGGAGAATTTTTTGCTGTGGTAAACTCAAGCTTTCCATAGGAATTTTCAATAGGATCCCGATTGCCTGTGGTAAAGCTGTTGTAAACTCTGAGAAAATGAAAAGATCGAAGAGGATGTTGGTTACATAAAGACGATGAGAAAGAGTAGAACTGAGGAGTTTTCAACAACTTTTCCATAGGCGTCCATGAGGGAGACTGTTGGAAAACCTGTGGTAAGGTAGTTTTCCACAACAAAAAAGTGGGGGAAGCTCCCCACAACTGAACACAAACTATTTTTGACAACATTTTGACAACATTCTATAGGCTAAAAAACGGAATAAAACGGCATAAAATGCTGTTTTAAATAAACGAAAAAAGCATCGCAACCCCTTGAAAATCAAGGATTTGCAATGCTTTTGTGCCTGGCGGAGAAGGAGAGATTCGAACTCTCGAACCCTGTTACAGGTTACACGATTTCCAATCGTGCGCCCTCGACCAACTAGGCGACTTCTCCATTTTATTTATTTTTTCGATGCTTTTTCGCATCAAGCCTATGTATTATATCACACTTGTTTTCAAAAATCAAGTCTTTTTTTCAATTTTTTTTAAATATTTTTTCTTTTGATTTTTACTGATCTGTTTTTGTGTTTTTTCAAAAAACTGTTGAAAAACATCGAAAGCTGTGATATACTGAAAAAGTAGTTTAAACTGCGTATTTTATCACTGTAAGGAGAGAAAAATGAAAAAATTTTTCGCTGAATTCAAAAAATTCATAACTCGAGGCAACGTTCTCGATATGGCAGTCGGTGTTATCGTCGGTAGTTCCTTCACCGCGATAGTAAACGCACTTAGCAACAACATTCTCAAGCCCTTTATCAACTACCTCTTGGCACTCATATTCGGTGCTGACTCTCTCAGCGAGGTGTTCACATTCCTCAAGAGAGTCGACAAGATCGATGAGAGCACCGAAACTCTTGTAGTTGACCTTGAAAATTCGATCTACATAGACTGGGGCGCATTTATCAACGCAATAATCAACTTCCTTCTCATTGCATTCGTTCTCTTTGTTATCGTTAAGGTCATCAACAAGATGAAGGACAACAACGAGCTCCTCCGCAAGAAAGCAAAGATATCCAAGAATGACAAAAAG
>JAZOLL010000021.1:0-45278 GCA_045653105.1 Eubacteriales bacterium | reverse complement strand
TTGGGCTCGATGCCGAGCTCCTCGCAAAGCTCTGCCTTGAGGGGAGCTATGCGCTCGCCACTGTCAACGAGCTCAGGGAAGAGAGATGCCTTGAGTCCGAGCTTTTCGATAAGGGCGTAGTTCCAGTCCTTTGTTATCGGATCGGGGAGCTGTGTTGTGGGTGCCATAGATCTCTCAGCAAATACACGACCTGTGAGGAGGTAGCTGAAGAGGACGGGCACGAGTATCATCTTGTCCGCGAGGTCATAGAGCTCGGGATGATTTTGCTTTGTCTCGAGTATCTGATAGAGCGTGTTGATATTCATGTTCTGAATACCTGTCATAGCATAGAGCTCGCTCTCGGGTATCTCTTTTTTGAGTGCCTCGAATACGGGGATAGTTCTCTCATCTCGGTAGTTGTAGGGGTTGCCGAGGAGAAGTCCGTCCTTTGAAAGAAGCGCGTAGTCAACGCCCCATGTGTCTATACCGATAAAATCGTAGTCATAAGCCTTTGCCTTGATAAGAGCCTGCTTGATCTCGTGGAAAAGACGGGGAAGATCCCAATAAAATCCGCCGTTCATTTTTACGGGGTCGTTGTCAAAGCGATGGATCTCTTCAAGCGAGAGCTTGCCACCCTCATAAGTTCCGATAATGGCTCTTCCGCTGGAAGCGCCGAAGTCAAATGCAAGTACCTTCATCTGAATACTCCTTTATATTTTTCATTCTTACTTTTTCTGGCCTGCCCGACAGGATTTGAACCTGCGTCCTCGAGAGTCGGAGTCTCGCGCGCTATCCAGCTGTGCCACGGGCAGATAATAGAGCTCGCGGCGTTTTGGCCTTGAAACAAGCGCCGTTTCGTTCTAAAATATTATAACACTCTTTGGGCCTTGTGTCAATGTTTTATTTGAGAAAATGGCTTTTTTAACCACTCGACTTGACTTTACGGCTAAATTATTATATACTAAATTATAGAGACTTGATCTTACGTATGATGTTTCGACAAATAAAGCTTGAAAAGGATGAGAATATGAAGAAATTATTTTCTTTTGTTTTGGCTATTGTTATGATCCTTAGCGTGGCTGTAACAATGACTTCGGCAAGAAACTATGACGTCAGCTGGGAGGACGTGACAGATAGTATGGGACTCAATATTTATATCGGCGAGGAGACCGATGATTCGCCTTCGGTTGACGGAGTTGTATACGTCGATGAGTATTCCTACTCTTGTTACAACGATACCGGTGAGATCTACGGTTATGGAACCGGTGAGATCCAGAGCGGAGTTACCGAGTATTTCGCGCATGATGCGGACTACGTTTACTATGCGGTTGAGTTCGTTCAGGCAAACGACAACCGTGCGTTCCAGTGGCAGTTTAGGCCTTTCAATACCTTTGATGTTTACAGAGACGACTCTGACTGGACAAAATTCTATTATTCTCGTGTAATGTGGCAGGCGAGATATATGACTAGCGGTTGGACCGACTGCTACTCTCCGTCGATTTTTAATAATTGTGTGAGTGTTCCGCTGATTGATTACGATCTTATATGTGTTGCAGGCAAGACATATACCAACCTTAAAACCTACGAAGTGGCTATCTCAAAAGAATATCTTGCAAAGGTCAACGAATGCGATGTTGAGGATATCAGAGTTGTCCCCTACATTACATATTTCCATAGCAATGCAGGCATAGGGCATATCTATACACAGGGCGATATTGATACTATCTCGGACAATGGCGGTACAGTTTCCTTTGACACAGGCGTTGGTGAGCTTGGATACCGATTTATAGTTCTTGACAACGGCCCCGAGGGTGAAAATATCCCAAGCATCGACGTTCCAACTATTCAGCCTGATGATATCCCCGGAGGTTCGAACAATCAAAATCCCTCAGGTGGAAATGAAGATAAAGTTACGCTTACTGCAAAGCTCAGTATGACAACTCTTTACCTTGTTCCCGGTGCTGAATATACCCTTGAGGTCCTCAACAGTTACGATGTGTACAAATGGTCGTCAAGTAACCCCTGCGTGCTTATTGCAGACGTGGAGGATGGTTGCTGTTTTATAGCTGACAGTTACGGAACTTCCATTATCACAGCAACATCGTTGAGAACAGGCGAGGTTTTGGAGTGCACGGTTTACGTAGTAGATTCCGCGATAAACTTTGAGTGGTTTGAGAGAGATGAAAAAAACAAAACTCTTACACTTGAGTTGGATAAGTACCAGACGATGTTCTGCTTTGCAGATGTTATAGTTACTTTTGGTGATATAGACTACGTTATTACTACCGACAAGGCAGGAAAGAGGCCTATTGATGCGGAGGAGGCGATTAAGCTCAAGGTGGGAAAGAACGTATACTACATACACGTCACCGATGGTGACGGAGAGAGCGTAGTTTACAAGGCGACGATAGTACGTCCCCGCACTGAGGCGACCAAGAATGACGATGATGACGATGACAGAAAGTCCAAGAAGAAGGGCGGATGCTTTGGATCTATCTCGGCTTCTATGCTTATCGTAATTCCCGCGCTTGCGGGCGGTGTGATCATCGCTAAAAAAAGAAAAGAGGACTAAATCCTCTCTGAATAAAGATCGGAGCAGATGACCACAGTCATCTGCTCCTTTGTTTATTCCTTGTTCTGAAGCTTGTATTCCAGATTGCTTATTCTTATCTCGTGATCGGCTATCGCGTCGTAAAAGTTTCCGTTCTTTTCAGACTGCTTTTCTATGTAATCCTTGAGCTGCTTTACAGCGAGCTCAAGAGAGCAGAGAGTTTTGTTTACCTTTATGATTATTTTCAGTATGGCCGCGATGACACCGAGGAGCGCTGTAGGAACTACTATAACTTCAGAGAGCATATCAAAGCTCATATTTTACCTCCGTGTTCTGTTTTTTGCTGTACGGATATATTTTATCATAAAAAACAGTGCTGTTACTGACAGATTTCTGTCAGTAACGGTTTTATTTTTTAGGATTTCCTCTGGCAAATAGAGCGGCGAGATAGCCAAAGCATATAGCTGCCGCAATACCTCCTGCCGTGGCAGTCAGTCCGCCGGTGAGCGCACCGAGAAGCCCTTGCTCGTCAACCGCTTTTTTCACGCCCTTTGATATGAGATATCCAAAGCCTATGATAGGTGTTGTCGCGCCTGCGCCCGCAAGATCCACGAGGTGTTGATATATTCCTAGCATACCGAGTACAGCTCCCGCTACCACGTAAAAAACGAGTATTCTTGCGGGCGTGAGCTTTGTTCGGTCTATGAGTATCTGCGCTATGACACAAAGTGCGCCACCGACAACAGCTGCCCAGACGTATTCCATTATCATATCCATATCCTGCCTCACTTTTTCGGGGATTTCAGTCTTACAAGGTGCGCTACCGCGGGGATAGAGAGCCCTTGCAGAACGCTTGACGGACTCATCATCGCTCCCGTGCCGAGAAGAAGTATATCCGAGAGCTCGCCGCGCGCAAGCTTTGGTATGATATAGGATGCGAGCACCACCGCAGAGCATCCGCAACCCGATCCACCCGAGTGCATATCCTGCGCGGCTCTGTCGTATATCAGCATACCGCAGTCGTTGTAGCGCTTTTTTATGTCGTAACCCTCGATGCTCATAAGTTCGCAGAGTATCGATCCGCCCTCCCATCCAAGGTCGCCCGTGAGGATCATATCAAAATCATCGGGGGTGGTTTTTGTCGCTTTGAAATAGCGCGTGAGGGTTGAGACTGCCGCAGGCGCCATTGCCGCGCCCATATTGTTCGCATCGGTGACCCCTTTGTCTATCACGATGCCCGCCATAGCCTCGGAGATGCGGACATCTCCGCCATCGCCAAGGATAAACGCACCCGCACCTGTCACCGTCCACTGTGCCGTCGGAGGCCTCTGACCGCCGTATTCAATAGGTGTGCGGTACTGTCTTTCCGCCGCACTGTTGTGCGAGGAGGTGACCACAGCACATCTTCTTGTCTGACCGAGCGAGTGGAGCATTGCTCCGAGAATTATCCCCTCGACAGCCGTTGAGCACGCACCGTAAAGTCCGAAATAGGGAATGTCGAAATCAAGAAGCCCGTATGACGAGCCGACGCATTGATTTAGCAGATCGCCTGCGAAAAGGGCATCTATATCGGATTCACCGAGCTTTGCCTTTGAAGTGGCGGTATTGAAGGCGAGACGTTGCATCTCGCTCTCGGCTCGCTCCCATGTTTTCATGCCGAAGCGGTCTGTATCATCGTGTATGTCAAAGCAGTCGCCTATCGGTCCCTCGTGCTCGCATTTTCCGACAGCCGAGGCGGATGCGATAAAGGACGTGCCCTCTCGAAACTTTATTACTTTGTGTTGCATTTTTTTCTTTTCCGCCTTTTTGAGATTTGTAAATATTATTTGCAAAAAAAGAGAAGCTATACCTTGAAAAAGAGCGAGCACTATGCTATAATCAATTTAAGAGAGCAGGGCTCTCACAAGATATGAAAGGTGTTTTTATTATGACTGTATATACGCTTAAAAATGATATCATTACCGCAAGGATCTCGGAGATCGGAGCAGAGGTCATCTCTGTTATTCGAAACGAGGACAACTGTGAATATATGTGGCAGGGAGACCCCAAGTACTGGGACGGTCAGGCACCCTATCTTTTCCCGATCTGCGGCAGATTTTTCGGCAACGTTTATAGCTACTGCGGTAAGGATTACGAGATGGGAATGCACGGATTTGCAAGTGCATCTCTCTTTTCGCTCGTTGATATGAGCGACACTCACGTAACACTCTCGCTCCGTGCAAATGAAAAGACAAAGGAGTGCTATCCCTTTGATTTTGAGCTTGTTATCAAGCATTCTCTCGAGGGTGAGACACTCGCTGTTGACGTTGCTATAAAGAATCACGGTGAGGTAGTGCTTCCCGCCGCTTTCGGCGCGCACCCCGGATTTAACGTGCCGCTCGGAGGAGTCGGTGCTTTCGAGGACTACCGTCTTGAATTTTCCGAGGACTGCTCACCCGACGAGCTGATAATTACGTCCGACGGATTTTACGCGGGTAGAAACCGCGCGTTCCCGATAAGACAGAGCAGATACATAGACCTGCACCACTCTCTCTTTGACATCGAGGCGGTGTTTATGGAGAATGCGGCTCGCGAGGTAAAGCTTTGCTCTGATCTCACAAAGAGAGGGGTTACATTCCGTTATCCCGATATGCCTTATTTCGGTATCTGGCATGAGCCGCTCCTTGACGCGCCTCACATCTGCCTTGAGCCTTGGTACGGACTTCCTGGCTATCAGGGAGTAAAGGACGATATATCCACAAAGAATAATATGTACCGCATAGAGCCAAAATCTGAAAAGAAGATACGTATGGAGCTTGTTTTCCATTGATCTGTTGATTTTTTGATCGCTTGGAGGAGACGTTATGCTTAGTTCACACGAAAAGCAATACCACATTGCCGCAACGGCGGAGGATATAGGAAGATACTGCATACTTCCCGGGGATCCAGGCAGATGCGAGAAGATCGCCGCGTATCTTGAGGACGTGCGCCACGTTGGTATGAACAGAGAATATAATATTTACACTGGCTATCTCCTCGGAGAGAGAGTTACTGTCTGCTCGACGGGTATTGGCGGTCCTTCCACCGCAATTGCCGTTGAGGAGCTTGCGGCTTGCGGAGCGGACACTATGATACGTGTCGGCACCTGCGGAGGCATCTCTATCGACGTAAAAAGCGGAGACCTCGTTGTCGCTTCGGGCGCTGTAAGGCAGGATGGAACATCTATGGAGTACGCGCCCGCGGAATTTCCCGCTGTGCCGAGCTATGAGGTGCTCGCGGCATTGGTAGGCGCGGCAGAGGGGATAGGCGCTGACTCGCACGTTGGTGTGGTGCAGAGCAAGGACTCTTTTTACGGTCAGCACTCGCCCACACGTATGCCGACAGCTGAGGCGCTCCTCGCAAAATGGGAGGCTTGGCGCCGTCTTGGCGTGCTTGCAAGTGAGATGGAGGCATCCACTCTATTTACTGTTGGAGCGTCTTTAGGACTCCGTACAGGAGCGGTATTCCTCTCTGTTTGGAATCAGGAAAGATACTCAAAAGGCCTTGATACAGACACCTCGGAAACACACGATACAGACCTTGCGATACGCACATCTATCGAGGCGATAAAGACACTTATTTTGAAGGATAAAAATAGCAAAAAATCTGTTTAAAAAATTAAAAAAATATATATTTTCCCTTGACAGCATATTCTATATATGGTATAATCGAATATAATGAAGTAATATATATGGCGAAAATTAAGGAATAATGAATAAAATTTAAGGAGATATAAAAATGAAAAAATTTCTTGCGCTTTTTCTTGTTATAGTTATGGCTCTCACCTGCGCTCTTGTCGCTTGTAAAAAGACTCCCGATCCTATCGACGATGAGGATGAGGATGATGGTGGATTTATCGGCGGCGGAACAACAACTACCACTACAACCACAACAAGCGGCAACACAGCGGCAGATTTCACTTGGATAGATGATACACAGGGAACTCTCGTATATGTTATCGTTGACGGCGTAAGCGTAAGAAGTGATACAAATACATCTGACGAAACATTCAGACACAGAGCAAACTTTGGTGAGTCCTACCAGAGAATCAAGTACAACGAGAACTGGACTCTTATCAACTACAAGGGTACAGAGTACTACATCTCTTCCAAGTACGTTACAACTGATAACGGCTACATCACGTTTACAAATGATGCGGAAGAGACAACTGTTTACGTTACAGCTTCTTCTCTCGCACTTCGTACAAACACATACACCGAGACCGGTTACGATGACAACATAAAGACATACGTCAACAAGGATGCAGCTCTCACTCGCGTAGCTACAAGTGCTAACGGCAAGTGGATAAAGGTTAGAGTTACCTACACACCTTACGGTTCCTCCACTCCTGTAACCGAGGTTCTTTGCTGCAAGGCTGAGTACGTTTCCGCAACTCTTGGCGGTGATTCCTCCGAGACTCCTGTTCGTCCTCTCGGCTAATATCTAATAATGAAACGAAAGCCGTTTCGCGAAAGCGAGACGGCTTTTTTGTTTACGGTGAAGTGGAGCTGAAAACCTACATTCATATATAAATACAGAAAATGTGAGTGGATTTGGCACTCAAACAGGCAAAAGTGATGATGAAATGCGAATTTTTAGCAGAGTTCATAAATAATTAACAAAAATAAATGAGAAAAAACTTGACAATCAGCTCTGAAAGTGGTAAATTTATATCAGTAAGTTAGCACTTAACATGTTTGAGTGCTAAAAACTGAACATCCTGCATATCATAAAAAGGGAATTGCGGGGAAAAAGTAAAAGAAAGGGAGGAGATTTTGATGAGCGCGTATTCAGGTGAGCTCAGCGAGAGAAAAAAGCTGATTCTCAAGGCGGTAGTTGAAGCCCACATTGAGGGCGGAGAACCCGTTGGTTCAAAATATATAGTGCAAAACAATCTCGTCTCCTGCTCGTCCGCTACAATAAGAAACGAGATGGCGGAGCTTGAAGCTCTCGGATATCTCGAACAGCCTCACACATCGGCGGGCAGAGTGCCAAGTGAGCTTGGCTACAGATTTTACGTTGATTCCCTCGTTGAGCAGTATGCCAACACCACAAAGGATATAGCGAAGATAAATCATCTTCTCAAAATGAAGATGACAGAGATCGATCAGATACTCGAGACCGCGTCAAAGCTTGCCTCAAGCCTGACAAACTACACGGGTATCGCGATAAAGCCGAGGGCTTCGTCGGTCACGATGTCGCGCTTTGAGGTAATACCGATAGACGCGCACAATTTCGCTATGGTAATGATAACTGCGGGCGGTATGGTGAAAACTAAAAAGGTAAAGACGCTGATCCCGTACAGCGGTGAAGCGCTTTCAAAACTTTCTGATTTTCTCAATACCAACATTTGCGGTCTTGACGCGAATATGATAACGCTCCCGATAATAATGGACTTTGAGCGAGAAATGGGAGACCACGCGTTCCTCGTTACTCACACGGTCAAGGCGATATACGAGATAATGAACGAGCTTGACGGCGGAAAGCTGAAATATTCCGGCATCAACAGGCTTCTCGATTATCCCGAGTATGCCGACACACAGCAGCTTAGCAATATTCTGGGTACCCTTGAGGATCCCAACGAGATACTTGAGCTTGTATCGAACCTTGAAAATGACGAGATCAACGTGCTTATCGGCTCGGAGAGCCCCGTTAAGGTGATGAACAACTCGGCAATGGTATTCAAGCCGATCACCAACAACGGAAAGATCGTTGGAATCATCGGCATTTTAGGACCGAGACGAATGGACTACAAAAAGGTGCTCAGAACTATCGAGGAGATCGGCGCGGGCATTACCGGAATGATAGACGGCGAGCGAGCGCTCAGCGCTGGAAACACTGACGGAGGTGAAGAAAATGGATGAAAAGATAGAAACTTGTGAAGAAAATCTTGAAACTCCCGAGACGGTGGAAACGCCCACCGAGGAGACTACAGAGAAAAAGACGTCCGAGAAGGGCGACAAGAAAAAGGTAAAAAAGCTTGAGGCTGAGATTGCGGCACTCACAGCAGAGAAGGCATCGCTTGAGGTTGCCATCGCAGAGGCAAACGACAAATATATGAGACTTTTTGCGGAGTATGACAACTACCGTAAGAGAAGCGCAAAGGAGCGCGAGGGTGTATATACCGATGCGTACATTGACGCTATAAAGGACATTCTCCCCGTTCTTGACAACATGGAGAGAGCTCTCCAGTACAGAGATACAGAGGGTGCGGGTGACAACATGGCAAAGGGACTTGAGATGATAATGAAGAGCTTTTCCGAGTCGCTTTCCAAGATGGGTGTCACCGAGATAAAGGCGCTTGGCGAGACCTTTGATCCTAACCTCCACAATGCAATAATGCATATCGATGACGAAGCTTTCGGCGAGAGCGAGATCACCGAGGTCTTCATGAAGGGATACATCAAGGGCGACAAGGTCGTAAGACACAGCGTTGTAAAGGTTGCAAACTGAGGCGCTACATTTTAATAAAAACAGAAAACAAATAATAAAAATAATAATAAACAAAAACCCAAAGGAGGATTTTTATCATGGGAAAAATTATCGGAATAGATTTAGGTACAACAAACTCTTGCGTTGCAGTATTTGAAGGCGGTGAGCCTATAGTAATACCCAACCCCGAAGGAGCACGCACAACTCCCTCTGTTCTTGCATTTTCCAAGACTGGTGAGAGAATGGTAGGTCAGGTCGCAAAGAGACAGGCGATCACAAACCCCGACAGAACAGTTATCTCTATCAAGCGTGAGATGGGAACTAACTACAAAAAGGAGATCGACGGAAAGGCATACACTCCTCAGGAGATATCCGCTATGATCCTTCAGAAGCTCAAGGCTGACGCTGAGGCTTATCTCGGCTCTCCCGTAACTCAGGCAGTTATCACTGTTCCCGCATACTTCTCTGACGCGCAGAGACAGGCAACAAAGGACGCAGGTAAGATCGCAGGACTTGAGGTGCTTCGTATAATCAACGAGCCTACCGCTGCTGCTCTTGCTTACGGTATGGATAAGGAAAACGACCAGAAGATTCTCGTATTCGACCTTGGCGGCGGTACATTTGACGTATCCCTCCTTGAGATCGCTGACGGTGTATTTGAGGTTCTTGCTACCGCGGGTAACAACAGACTTGGCGGTGACGACTTCGACCAGAGAATCATCGACTGGATCGCAGAGAAGTTCAAGGCAGAGAACGGTATCGACCTTAGAAACGACAAGATGGTCGTTCAGAGACTCAAGGACGCGGCAGAGAAGGCAAAGATCGAGCTCTCCGGTGTTACAAGCTCCAATATCAACCTCCCCTTCATCACAGCTACAGTAAGCGGACCTCTCCACTTTGAGGCAACTCTTACAAGAGCGGAGTTCGAGAGAATCACAGCAGACCTCGTAGAGAAGACAACAGCACCTCTGCAGCAGGTACTCAGAGACGCGGGTGTTTCCTCCTCTGAGATCGACAAGGTCCTCCTCGTTGGCGGTTCTACAAGAATCCCCGCAGTTCAGGAAGCAGTTAAGAAGTACACCGGCAAAGAGCCCTTCAAGGGAATCAACCCCGACGAGTGTGTAGCTCTCGGTGCGGCTCTCCAGGGCGGAGTTCTCGGCGGCGACGTTAAGGACGTTCTTCTCCTTGACGTAACACCCCTCTCTCTCGGTATCGAGACCCTCGGTGGCGTATTCAATAAGATAATCGACAGAAACACAACTATCCCCGTAAAGAAGAGCCAGGTCTACTCCACAGCTGCTGACGGACAGACATCTGTTGAGATCCACGTTCTTCAGGGTGAGCGCGAGATGGCAGCTTACAACACAACACTTGGAAGATTCGTGCTTGACGGTATCCCCGCAGCTCCTCGCGGAATTCCTCAGATCGAGGTTACCTTTGACATAGACGCTAACGGTATCGTAAATGTTACCGCTATGGATAAGGGAACAGGCAAGGAGCAGCACATCACTATCACATCCTCTACAAACATGTCTCAGGAAGACATCGATAAGGCTGTTAAGGATGCGGAGAGATTCGCAGAGGAAGACAGACGTCAGAAGGAAGCTGTTGATACAAAGAACCGCGCAGATTCCTTGGTGTTCCAGAGCGAGAAGACACTCTCTGAGGTTGGAGATAAGCTCTCTGATGCTGACAAGGCAGACGTTGTAGCGGCTATTGAAAAGCTTAAGGAAACAATTAAGGGCAATGACACAGAGGCTATCAAGGCTGACACAGAGGCTCTTGAGAAGGCATTCTACGCTCTCTCCGAGAAGCTTTACGCTCAGCAGGGCGGCGCACAGGGCGCTGGCTTTGACGCAGGCAACGGCGATGCGGGACAGTCCTCTGACGGAACCTACTACAACGCTGACTACGAAGACAAGACTGACGGCAACAACTAATTAAATATCGGCTCTGTCGTGCGCAGAGCTAGGGGGCTGTCGCATTTTTGCGACAGCCCCGAAAGTGCCTAGATAAGAGGGACGATAAATTTGGATTTAGACCGTAAAAGGCGGTCAGTATGAGGAAAATATGGCAGATAAACGCGATTATTACGAGGTGCTCGGCGTTTCAAAGGACGCAGATGAGGGCTCGATAAAAAAAGCATATAGAACGCTTGCGAAGAAATATCACCCCGATATGAATCCCGACAACAAGGAAGCAGAGGCGAAATTCAAGGAAGTGAACGAGGCTTACGCTGTGCTTTCGGATTCCGAGAAAAGGGCGAAGTACGACCAGTACGGTCACGCGGCTTTTGACCCCTCAGCAGGAGGAGGCTCAGGTTTTGGCGGCGGCTTTGGTGGATTTGGAGATTTTGGGGATATCGGCGATATCTTTGGAAGCTTTTTCGGTGGTGGCTTTGGCGGCGGCTCTGCGAGACGTGCAAATGCGCCCACACGCGGCGAGGACGTTTCGGTAAGAGTGAACATATCCTTTGAGGATGCTGTTTTCGGCACTAAAAAGGAGATAAGCTTTAACAGAATACAGAAGTGCCCTGAGTGCTCGGGCAGCGGTGCGGAGCGCGGTACTCACGCGGAGACCTGTAAGGTGTGCGGCGGCTCGGGACAGAGACGAGTTACCCAGAGACTTGGCGGCATGGCATTCCAGTCCACCACGACCTGTGACGCATGTAAGGGTACGGGAAAGATAATCAAAAACCCCTGCAAGAATTGCAGAGGCACGGGATATATTAAGATAAACAAAAAGCTCTCGGTGTCTATCCCCGCGGGAATTGACGATGGTGAGAGGATCGCTCTTCGTTCCGAGGGTTGTGACGGTAGAAACGGCGGTCCTGCAGGAGATCTTATAATCAGTGTTCGTGTAAAGCCACACCAGATCTTTGAGCGCGACGGATACAACCTTTACTGTGAGGTGCCGATAACAGTTGCCGAGGCAACGCTTGGCGCTGAAATAGACGTGCCCACTCTTGAGGGTAACCAGAAGTTTACTATCCCCGAGGCTACACAGTCGGGAACACGCTTCTCACTCCGTGGCAAGGGTGTGCCCTATATAAATAACAAGGATCGCAGAGGCGATATCATATTTACGGTCAACGTTGAGATTCCAAGAGGCCTCAGCGAGAAGCAGAAAGAAAAGATGCGCGAGTTTGCCGATGCTTGCGGAGAGAGCAATTACTCCCGTCGCACAGGCTTTTTCAAGCGCATATTCGATAAAAAATAAGGGGGCAGAGGATTTTTATGGATAAGGATTATACCTGTCAGGATTACGGTACCCAGACCGACTGGCTTCAGATAAAGGCAACTGCTCCCATAGGCCAGCTCGATGATGTCGTGGCGGTCATGAGTATGATAAACAACTATCTTCAGATAGAGGATTACAGTGATATCGACCTCAAGACCTGCTACGGAGATCTTATAGACGAGAGCATTTTGAACGCGGACAAGAGTATAGCCTCTGTCTCTGTTTACGTGAGTGCCGACGTTGGCGCATCAGACAGTGTGGCATTTCTCAAAGAAAGATTTGCGGCAAATTCGATAGACGCGAAGATAGAGCTTATCGGTGTTTGTGAGGCTGACTGGGCAAACGCGTGGAAGGCTTATTACAAGCCGATAAAGATAGGCGAGAGAATAGTCATCGTTCCCGCTTGGGAGAAATACGACGCGAAGGATGGCGAGATAATTGTCAGAATGGACCCCGGAATGGCATTCGGTACGGGTTCTCACGAGACTACGAGACTTGTTATCGGTCTGCTTGAGAAATACGTAAAGTCGGGCGAGAGAGTTCTCGACGTTGGATGCGGTAGCGGAATACTCGCTATCTGCGCGTCAAAGCTTGGCGCAGATCTTTGCCGCGCATATGATATCGATCCTGTTGCCGTCAAGGTGGCAAGAGAGAATATCAAGGACAGCGGACAGACGAACATAACTTGCGATCAGTCCGACCTTCTCCGCGGTGTGGATATAAGCGACGGCGGATATGATATAATCTGCGCTAACATAGTTGCGGATATAATTATAAGAATGACACCTGACGTAGCACCCTATCTTGCAAAGGACGGCGTGTTACTCGCGTCCGGAATCATTCTCGAGAGAGCAGGGGATGTTATATCCTGCTTTGAGAAGAACGGATTTGAGATAGCAGAGACCGTAGAGGACAACGGTTGGTGCGCGCTTGTCGTAAAGCATAAGGCTTAAGCTAGAGGTGGGGCTTATGTCAGTTTTGTATTTTTTTGAAAGTATCAGATGCTCCTTCCTCGATGCCTTTTTCTCGGTAGTTACGCTATTTGGCGAGGAGACCGCGCTTTTGGCTATCGGACTTATCGTTTTCTGGTGCGTGAGCAAGTACAAGGGATATTATCTTTTGTCGGTCGGATTTTTGGGAATACTGATAAATCAGACCCTCAAGATGGTCTTCCGAGTTCCACGTCCTTGGATAAAGGATCCTGATTTCACGATAGTTGAATCCGCTCGCGAGGCGGCAACGGGATATTCTTTTCCCAGCGGTCACACGCAGTCATCTGTCGGACTTCTCGGTACTGTCGCGAGAATGACAGCGATAAAGGCTTTGAGAATATCGGCAATAGTTCTTGCGGTGCTTGTTCCGATATCGAGACTTTATCTCGGAGTACATACGCTTGCTGATGTGCTTGTTTCCTTTGTTATCGCAGCGGCTCTTGTCATTTTGCTCTATCCGATGTTTGAGAAGGCAGAGAAGGATCCGAAGATAATATACTTTGTGCTCGGTGGACTTGTTTTGCTTACTGTGGCATACATTTGCTATGTTTCATTCTATCCGTTCCCCGAAAGTGCATATCTTCCCGAGAATATAGGCAATCTCGAGTCGGCAAGAAAGAACGGAGCAACGCTTATCGGTTGCAGCACGGCACTCCTTTTGTGCTTTGCGATAGATCAGAAGTACGTCAATTTCGACACCCGCGCGGTATGGTGGGTGCAGATACTCAAGACCGCTATAGGCGTGTTGGTAGTACTTGCCGTCAAGGAGCTTACAAGAGCGCCGCTTGACGCGATCATCGGTCAGCCCTTTGTATCAAGAGCTATCAGATACTTCCTTGTAACGACGACAGGCGCTATTTTGTGGCCCTTGACCTTTAAGTGGTTTGCAAAGCTTGGTGATAAGAAGAATAAAACTGTAAATTAATAAAAGAAAACTCCCAAGGAATCATCCTTGGGAGTTTTTATAAACTTATTACTCAGCGAGCCAAGCCTGAGCTGCTGCCTTGGACATTCTCTTGATGCCCTCGGTAGGATATGCAGATTCTTCACCGCCGTTTGTGTAAAGGAAGTAGAAGCCGTCAGCTGTTACGTAGAGAGTTTCCTCGTAGCCGGCAGGATCGCCGAACTCGCCAACGGTTACCTTCTTTACGATCTCAGATGTCTCTGTGTTGTATTCCTTTTTGCAGATAACCTTAACCATTGTATGTACCCCTTTCTGTGATGTGTTTTACCGCGTATAATATTATCATAAAGAGGCTCTCTTGTCAAGAATTATTTTATGGAAACCTTTAAAAAGCCTCTCCAAACGCAATTCGGAGAGGCTTTTTTGGTGTTAGATACTATTTCCTTGTTTATTCGCCGTGGCTTGCATCTATATTTAATGACTTTAAAGAATCCTCGTCGAAGTATTCAAGCGGATCGACAGAGAGGTCTGCTACGGTCATCTCAAAGTGCAGGTGAGGCTCCTCGGCAAGCTCTACCATAGAGCTCTCGCCGACAGTTCCGATAAGCTGACCCGAACGCACGGACACGCCCTCGCTTATTCCTTCGGGGATAGTTTCCGAGAGATTTTTGTATATGGTGTAGCAATCTCCGCTGTGCTTTACGGCAATACAGTATCCCATGAGAGTATCTTCCCATATCTTAGATATCTTTCCGTCTGCCGCCGCATATACGGGGGCGAATTCCTCTGTCACGATGTCAATACCAAGGTGTACTCTGTAGTCCTTCATCGTGCTTGAATAGACCTGAAGTGAGGGGTCGTGCTTTTTCGAGAGCACTCCGTTTGTGGGAAGTGCGAATGCGGGGAGCTTGTCCTCAACGGGTGCGGGCTTCTTTGTGGTCGTAGTTGTGCTGTCGGGCTTTGTTGTTGTGGTAGGCGGTGTGAGCGTCGTTACGTCGCCCTTTGTGGTGGTCGATGCGGGGGGCAGGGGACCGTCGTTCTGCTTTGAGCGGTTATTAGCTATAGATACGGAAATTATAACCGCAATAGCGGCAATGAGCATCACACTTGTTATGATCGCTGCTCTATTGACCTTTGGATTTTTCATCTTTTCAACAAATTTTGGATTTTGAGGTTTTTCTGACATTTTACTTGACTCCTTTATGGGTTATTTACTGATAATATTTTTGCCTGTTTTTTGGCGTTTATTCAAATATCAGAAAAATATGACTTGCTGTCTTTATTTTTGAAAGATCGTATATCCGTTGACTTTTATCGAAATATGTGGTATACTGTTTTAGTACTTTTGTCGCGTACGTAAAATAAGAAGACAATAGAAAGAACAAAAATGAAAATACTTGCAATCGGAGACATTGTCGGAATTAAAAGCGTGGCTTATCTCGCGGACAGACTTTTCAGAGTGAAGCGCGAGCTTGGTGTTGATATGGTCATCGCCAACGGAGAGAACGCAACCGAGATACACGGTGTCTCAAAAAAGGAAGCTCTCGCTATATTCGAGGCGGGGGTTGACGTTATAACCCTTGGAAATCATACCTACAGAAAGTCGGATATCTGTGAGGTGCTGGGCAGTGAGAAGAATATTATCCGCCCCGCGAACTATCCCCCTATGGCGGTGGGATCGGGGCATCTTATCACAGAGGTCAAGGGAAAGAGAGTGCTCTGCATCAACGTTATGGGAACCGCTTTTATGGAAGCACTTGCGTGTCCTTTTGAAACTGTGGAGAGGATACTTGACCAGGAGCGCGGAAACTACGATATCGCGATACTTGATATACACGCTGAGGCAACCTCTGAAAAGCTCGCTCTTGGCAGATACTTTGACGGCAGGATAAACATTATATTCGGAACTCATACACACGTGCCGACCGCAGACGAGCAGATACTCCCCAAGGGAAGCGGATATATCACCGATCTTGGTATGTGCGGTCCTATGGGTGGAATACTCGGCACAGACGCAGTGGCGGTTATCGATAAGATGCGAACAAAAATGCCCACGCGCTTTACTGTCGCGAGCGGCGAGATAAAGGCAAATGCGGCGCTTTTTGAACTTGATGACACCACGGGACGTACCCTCTCGGTACGACGTGTGAAGTTTTAGGAGGCAGTATGGACGAGAACAAATTAAGGGAGATATCCACCGCGGCGCTTGCATACTATGGGGACTCTGTGATAGAGCTTTGCGTCAGAGAACATCTTGTTGAGCGCGGATATTCAAGCTCGGCAAAGCTGAACTCGGCGGCGCTTGATTTCGTCAGAGCTCCAAAGCAGGCAGAGGCGATGAAGAATATACTCCCCGAGCTTACCGAAGAGGAAGAGGCAATATTCAAGCGCGGCAGAAATATGGGGCACAGCTCAACCCCAAAGGCGGCGACAGTAGCGGAGTACAGAAGCGCTACGGGTATGGAAGTGCTTTTCGGCTGGCTCAAGCTTAGAGGCGAGGAGGCTCGCATCAAGGAGCTTTTCGCTATCGGCTACGGACTTTATGAAAATAATTAAAAACAGATAAAAAGGAGATAAAAATGACAAATCCTATTATTGAGATCAGAATCAAGGGAATGGGTGTTATGACCGCGGAGCTTTATCCGGAGGTAGCGCCCAAGACAGTTGCAAACTTCTTAAAGCTTGCAGAGGAAAAGTTTTTTGACGGACTTATCTTCCACCGTGTTATCAAGGGCTTTATCATTCAGCGCGGCGGTTATGACGAGGCTATGCAGCACAAGGATTGCCCCTCTATCAAGGGTGAGTTCAAGGCAAACGGCTTTATGCAGAACAACCTCAAGCACACACGCGGCGTGCTTTCTATGGCGCGTACATCCGATCCCAACTCCGCATCATCTCAGTTCTTCGTAATGCACATGGATGCTCCTCATCTTGACGCGCAGTATGCGGGCTTTGGAAAGCTTACCGACGGCTTTGACGTGCTTGACGCAATCGCAAACGTAAAGACAGGAAGCTACGGCTGGTATATGCAGGACGTTCCGAGAGAGCCTGTTGTTATCGAGACAATAGCTGTTATCAGCAAGTAAAAACAGTAAAATAAAAAGCAGAGGCAAAATGCCTCTGCTTTTTTGCTTTTATTTTATAACCTTTATATATTCCGTGCCGTAGAACGCAAGTAGGTCGATGACGTCGGCTGTTACTCGCTCGCCTGAGACGATTATCGGTACGGCGGGGGGACAGGATACGGCGGGCGTGCCGCAGATTCGTCCCTGCGAGTCCTTGAGCGCGATAGTCTCGGTGGGGGAGAGCATTGCCTCTCTTATCGAGATCACTTGCTCTGTCTTTGGATATTTCGGGGGCGTTCTTTTGATAGGCTCGCACGGTATGACGCTTGAGAGCGCCGTGCCGAGCTGTTCAAGCTCTGCCTCGGTATTCTCGGGTGTTGCCATAAGCACGAGGTATTTGTCGTCAGAGAACTCGCACTCGATATTTTCAGCTCTCAAAAGCTCTGCAAGCTCGCATCCGGTATATCCCGAAGCGTTAGCGTTTATCACGAGCTTTAGCGGCTCGGTATCCTCTACGGTGAAGCCGAGAACTTTTATTTTCAGCTTTAGCGCATCAAGTTGCTTTGTAAAAGACGCAAGGCTTTCGCTATATCCCTCTGCGAGATATTTGTTGCAGAGGTCGAGCGACTGAAGTATGAGATATGACGGACTTGTAGAGGAGAAGAGCGAGAGATAGTCGCGCGCTCTTGCAAGATAGCTCTCGTTTGCGGATTTCGATATATGCAGATACGCGCCGCCCGTGAGCACGGGGAGCGTTTTGTGCGCCGAGTCGCAGCATATATCAGCGCCAAGGTCTATTGGATGCTCGGAGGGGGAGAGAAATCTCAGATACGCTCCGTGAGCGTTGTCAACACAGAGAGCGACTCCGTGCTTTTTGCACACCTCGGACACAGCCCTCACATCGCATATATTCCCAAGATAGTCGGGCGTGGTGAGATACACCGCAGAGGGCTTTGAAGCAGCTCTTGATATAGCGCTCTCCACTGCCTCTTTTGTTATATTGCATTCGCACACGTGCTCGTCGCCTCGGGGGTATATCCAGCTCATGTCTATATCAAGGAGAGCAGAGGCATTGATAAATGCCTTGTGCGCGTTTCTTGCGGCTATGACGAGAGGTCTTTTGCCCTCTTTTCTCGCCTCCTCTGTCACGAGCGCGAGCATTGTCTTTATAGCGAGTGTCGAGCCCTCCGCAGAGTAAAAGCTATGCGCTGTGCCGAAGAGGGCAGAGGCATTGTTTTCACTCTCAAGGATAACTCCCGCCGCCGAGTAAAGACAGTCAGCACCCGCTATCTCTGTCAGGTCAAGCTCCTCACAACCGAGTCGGTTTTTTCCTTTATGTCCCGGCATGTGAAATCTTGCGGTGTCAGAGAGGGCGTAGCTTTTGACAAAGTCAAATATCGGAGTTTTCATTCTGCTTCCGTTTCTGCGACCTGCATCATTACTGCGCATTCGATACGCTTTTTGAAGAGCTCGCATCCGTATTTGTAAATTCCGTTTATATTGCCTGTCGCGTGGTACGCGTTTGCCGCGCATCCGCCCGAGCAGTAAAGTCTTGCCCAGCAATCCTTACATTCCTCACGCGCATAAGCGTTGCAGGATCTGAATCCGTCCTGGATCTCCTTGTTCGTGACACCGTCCCAGATGTTTCCGAGAGAGTACTTGGGGTCTCCGACGAACTGGTGGCAGGGGAAAAGCTCTCCCCAAGGTGTGACCGCCATATATTCTGTTCCCGAGCCACAGCCTGTGATCCTCTTATAGATGCAGGGGCCGTGCTTGAGATCGGGCATATAGTGGTAAAAAGGGAAGGGTCTGACTTCCTTTTTGCGCTTGATCATTTCCTTTGCAAGTATCTCGTACTGCTCGAAGAGCTTCGGGAGATCCTCCTCGGTGAGCGCATAAGGATCGTCGGGCGGACATACCACGGGCTCCATGCTGAGCTCTGTAAATCCGAGGTCTGCCATGTGGAAGATATCCTCGGTGAAGTCCACGTTGTTGTGTGTGAAAGTTCCTCTGACGTAGTAGCCCTTGCCGTCGCGCGCGTCAACGAGCTGCTTGAACTTGGGCACTATTCTGTCATAGCTGCCTTTTCCCGCATAGTCGCGGCGGAAGTGGTCGTGCACGTCACGGCGACCATCAAGGCTGAGCACCACGTTGCTCATCTCGCGGTTGGCAAAATCTATCACGTCATCGTCGATGAGAAGTCCGTTTGTTGTGAGTGTGAAGCGGAAGTTCTTGTTGTGCTCCTTTTCGATCTCGCGAGCGTAAGCTACAAGCTGCTTTACAACGTCCCAGTTCATAAGCGGCTCACCGCCGAAGAAGTCAACCTCAAGATTTCTTCTTGTTCCCGAGTTTGCGATAAGGAAGTCAAATGCCTGCTTACCTACCTCAAAGCTCATAAGCGCGCGCTCACCCTGATATTTACCCTGACTTGCAAAGCAGTAAGAGCAGTTGAGGTTACAGGTGTGTGCTACGTGAAGACAGAGTGCCTTTATCACGTTTGAGTTGTTTTTGTAGTTATATGCAAGCTCCTCGTATTTGTCCTCGGAGAAAAGCTTTCCGCGCTCCTTGAGTGCCTCTATATCACCTATACACTCAAGCACCTCCTCGCGAGTGACCTCGGGGAGGTCAGAGTACTTGTCAAGTATAAAGGACACTATTTCCTCGGCGGTAGAGGAGGGGTATCTCTCTATTATGTCATACGCTACGTCGTCAACGGTATGTACCGAGCCGCTACATGTGTCAAGGACAATATTATATCCGTTAAGTTTATATTGATGTACCATAAAAGCTCCTTTGTTTTAGGGATTCGGGGGAAGGCAAAGATTTGCCTTCCCCCGAAAAACTATCATATTGAAAAGGCGAAATTACTCAGCCTTCTCGCACTGCTGATTTGCAACACCGCAGGATGTCTTGCAAGCGGACTGACAAGATGTCTGGCACTCACCGCATCCACCGTTGTTAACTGTCTTAGCGATATCCTTGGTTTCGATTGTTTTGATTCTGCTCATTGTTATATCCTCCGCAGTTATTTTTATAAATTACTATAGGTAATTATATCATAAGGGAAAAATCTTGTCAAGAGAATTGTAAATATTCTTGAACATACCCCCATATTTTTTCTATTCTTGGAATCTGTAAAGATAGAAAAGCTCTGTTCCGCTCTTGCACGAGCCCATGCAAACAAAGCCCATAGAGTCGTAAAGCGACTGTCCGCGCAGGTTTGCGACGTGTGTTGTGAGCTGAATGCCGCCCTTTCCTGCTTCCTTTGCCACGTTTTGCGCGAAGGTTACAAGGTATCTGCCGAGGCCGTTGCCCTGAAGCTCACTTCTGACCGCAAGACCAAGCTCGGGGATAGAGGTGTGAAAGTCGAGAAAAAACACGTATCCCGCCATTTTCCCGTCAAGTTCTGCCATCCAGTAGCGTCTGTGGGGGTCGGGCTTTGTGCAGAAGCGGAGAACTCCGCGTCTATTGTAGTTGCGGCGGTTAAAGAGGGCGGTGGACACGGGGTCAAGGTTGTCGAAAAACTCGTTTATAAGCTCTTCGTCGCCCGCGTGTATCTCTCGCATTTTTATATTTTTAAGCATATTTTCAGATGTCATATCGTCTCCTTTGAAAAGGGAAAATCCTCTCATAAATTATAACACACCCCCTCATTTTTTGCAATAGCTTTGAATATTTTTCGCCTTTTTTCAAAAAACTATTGCAAAGGAAACAGCGATGTGTTATAATGACTTTGTTATGTAGTATCGAAAACTATATTAGGGGGATTTACAGATATATGTCTGCCAGAACCAAGCTAAAGGACAGAGTTTTGCCCACATATACGAAGGGCGAGGAGATATTTAATATGGTCAGCCACATAGTGGGTGGCGGATTTGGTGTTGTTACGCTTGTCGTATGCGTTCTTATATCCGCGCTTAGCGGGAATGCGGTTGGAGTTGTTTCTTCCGCTATATTTGGCGTATCGATGATAGTGCTTTATACGGCATCAAGCCTTTATCACGGGATTCGCCACGAGGGTGCGAAAAAGGTGTTTCAGATACTTGACCACTGCACGATATATTTTCTCATAGCGGGCACGTATACGCCTATGCTTCTTTGCTCGCTGATAAAGGTAGCGCCGACGGCGGCTATGCTTACGTTTGTGGCGGTTTGGGGTCTTGCGATACTTGCAACGGTGCTTACCGCGATAGACCTCAAAAAGTACAAGGTGTTCAGTATGATATGCTATATCGCTATCGGGTGGGCGATAATCTTTTCGATAAAGTCAATGTACAGCGCCCTCTCACCTGCGGGATTTTGGCTGCTTTTATCGGGCGGTATCGTGTACACCCTTGGTGCTGTGCTTTTCAAGGTAGGGAAGCACTGCCGCTATTTTCATTCGATATTCCATCTTTTCGTGCTTGCGGGAAGCGTGCTTCACACACTTTGCATAGTCTTTTACGTTTTATAATGGTCAGAATATAAAATGAGTGGTAGAGGAGCCGACCCCTCTACCACCACATAATTTGACTATAATACTTACCGCCGAGGCTTGATTTTTGCCTCGGCGGTCTTTATTTTTCTTTTATACAAGCTCTGCTATATCGTAAACAAGTCGTTCGGTCTTTTTCCAGCCGAGGCAGGGGTCGGTTATCGATTTGCCGTAGATACCCTCGCCGATCTTCTGCTGACCGTCCTCAATGTAGCTCTCTATCATAAAGCCTTTCATATAGCTCTTTATCTCGTTTGAATGGCGGCAGGCATGGAGCACTTCCTTGCAGATACGATCCTGCTCAAGATACTTCTTTCCCGAATTTGCGTGGTTTGTATCAACTATGAGCGACATATTCTGAAGATTTCTTGCGCGGTATTCATTGTAAAGATGTATGAGATCCTCAAAATGATAATTGGGGAGCGACTCGCCGTGGCGGTTTACGTATCCGCGAAGAATTGCATGAGCGAGCGGATTTCCCTTTGATACGCACTCCCAGCCTCTATAGATAAAGGTGTGGGGATGCTGTGCGGCGGTTATTGAGTTGAGCATTACCGAAATATCTCCGCCTGTAGGGTTTTTCATACCAACCGGTACGTCTATTCCGCTGGAGATGAGGCGGTGCTGCTGGTTCTCAACAGAGCGCGCTCCGACCGCAACGTAGGAGAGCAGGTCGGAAAGATAGCGGTAGTTTTCGGTATATAGCATCTCGTCAGCGCAGAAAAGTCCTGTTTCCTCTATCGCTCTTGTGTGAAGTCGGCGTATAGATACGATGCCGTGGAGCATATCCTCTGCGGCAGTGGGGTTTGGCTGGTGGAGCATGCCCTTGTATCCGTCACCTGTGGTTCGAGGCTTGTTTGTGTATATTCTGGGAATGATGAGCAGCTTATCTGCCACCTTTTCCTGAAGTACGGCGAGGCGAGAGGTGTAGTCGAGCACGGCGTCCTCTCGGTCTGCGGAGCAGGGACCTATGATGAGGATAAGTCTTTTGTCCTTGCCCTCGAAAATATCCGCTATTTCTTTATCTCTTTTTATCTTTTTATCCGCAAGATCGCGACGCAGGGGATATCTCTCCTTTACGTCCTTTGGGATAGGGAGCTTTCTTATAAAATCAAGGTTGTTTTGCATACATTTGACCTCTTTTTGCTTTGGGATTTATGAAGATGCTCTTATTATATACCAAAATTCTCCAAAAATCTATATCTTTTTGAGAGTTTTTTGTTTTTATTTTTCTTTTATTCGAGTATCCCGAATTTTTTGTTGACGAAAGAGCTTTTTTTTGATATCATTATTAGTATATTAGTATTATTAGTCCTGTAGGAGGTTGGATATGAAAGGTTTTAGAGAGATATCGCCTTATGAAATAGAGAACGCTATGAAGCTCGTGGGCAAAGATTGGATGCTTGTGAGTGCCGAAAAAGAGGGCAAGGTCAACACGATGACCGCAAGCTGGGGCTGTATGGGAATCCTTTGGAACAAAGAGGTCTGCACGGTGTTTATCCGTCCGCAGAGATACACATATGAATTTACAGAGGCATCCGACAAAATGACACTCTCTTTCTTTGATGAGAGCTATCGCGACGCGCTGAGATTCTGCGGAACAAAGAGTGGCAGAGATTTTGATAAGTTCCGGGAGACGGGGCTCAGCTATGAGATAGAGGACGGCATGCCGATAATAAATGAGGCAAAGCTTGTGATCCTTTGCAAAAAGCTTTATGCCGACGATCTCAAAGAGGAGTGCTTTGTAGCTCCCGAGCCTCTCGTCAACTACAAGGCAAAGGATTATCACAGATTTTATATTTGCGAGATAGAGAAAGTTCTGATAAGAGAGGAAGTTTGACAGTATGGAGCTTTATGAAGAAATAGAAAGACTTTGCAGTGACGCGAAGGCAGCCTCCTTTAAGCTCGCTCTTATGAGCACCGAGAAAAAGAATCGCGCACTTTTGAAGATAGCAGATGCGCTTTCAAAGAATACCGAGGAGATACTTGCGGCAAACCGCATAGATCTTGACGCGGCAGGCGCTAACGGAGTTCCCCCGACGATGCTTGACAGACTTACCCTCACAGAGAACAGAATAAAGGGTATCTGCGCTTCTCTCGTCTCACTCTCCGAGCTTGAGGATCCGATAGGAAAGAGCGAGAGCTGGGAGCGTCCCTCGGGTATCAAGATATCCAGAGTTCGCGTGCCGCTCGGTGTGGTCGCGATAATCTATGAGGCGAGACCTAACGTTACGGTAGATTCTGCGGCACTTTGTCTCAAAACGGGAAATGCCGTAGTTCTCAGAGGCGGCAAGGAGGCTATCAACACCAACACAGCGCTTGTAAAGGTCATGAAGGGCGCGCTTGAGTCGGCGGGTGTTGATCCGCACGCGGTAGGACTTGTTGCGTCTACAGAGCGCGAGAGCGCAAATATTCTCATGAATATGAAGGGCTACGTCGACGTGCTTATCCCCAGAGGTGGCAAGGGACTTATAAAGAGTGTTTCTGAGAATGCCAAGGTCCCCGTTATTGAGACGGGTGCGGGCAACTGCCACGTTTACGTTGACGACAGCGCGGATATAGATATGGCGATAAGCATTGTGACAAACGCGAAGTGCTCACGTCCCTCTGTTTGCAACGCGGCAGAGACACTGCTCGTTCACACGGGAATCGCTCCAAAGTTCCTGCCGAAGTTTGCACAGAGGATGGCAGATTATGATGTTGAGCTGCGCGGTTGTCCCAAGACACGCGTGCTTATCCCGGATGCGAAGGAGGCTACCGAGGAGGATTATGAGACCGAGTATAACGACTTTATCCTTGCGATCAAGGTGGTTGGCGGTGTTACCGAGGCGATAGACCATATAAACAAATACAGCACCGCGCACAGCGAGGCTATAGTTACCTCCAATGAGGATTCTGCAAACCGTTTCCTTGCAGAGGTCAACTCTGCGGCGGTATATGTAAATGCATCGACAAGATTTACCGATGGCGGTGAGTTTGGTTTTGGCGCGGAGATAGGAATTTCCACGCAGAAGCTTCACGTGAGAGGTCCTATGGGACTTTCTGCATTGACGACTGAAAAATACCTCATAAGAGGAGAGGGAAGTGTACGCTGATGAAACTGATGATAGCTTCTGACATACACGGAGACCTTGAGTGCGCCGAGAGACTTGTGGCGGCTTACAGGGAATCCGATGCTGACAGACTTTTGCTTCTCGGTGACGTTCTTTATCACGGTCCGAGAAACGATCTTCCCGCGGGATATGACCCTAAGGGAGTGATAACGCTCCTCAACTCAATCGCCGGCGAGATAATCTGTGTTCGCGGCAACTGTGATACAGAGGTCGATCAGATGGTGCTCTATTTTCCGCTTCTGTCGGATTATTCCTACGTTTTGACGGACGGGCTCTGTGTTTTTGCGACGCACGGACACAAGTACTCTATCGACGATCCGCCTGCGCTAAAGGCGGGAGATATACTGCTTTGCGGTCACACGCACATTCCCGCGGCAACTCCCTTTGGAGAGGGCAACTGGTATATAAATCCCGGCTCTGTTTCTCTGCCCAAGGCAGGCTCTGACAAGGGGTATATCATTTACGAGGACAGAGAGTTTACCTTCCACACGCTTGACGGTGCGGTGTACGATGTACTTGATCTGAAATAAGAACAAAAAAGAACAGACCTTGGCGTGCCTGCGATAAAGCAGGTGCGCCATTTTGTATATCAAAACTCGAACGTTAGTTGAATTATTATCAAAAAACAAGTTATTGATTGGTTTTAATTTTGTGATATGATATTAGTGAAAGCAGGGCTCGCTTATCTTTTCAAAGGGAGACTAATTTATGGCTCACATAGGAATAAAAATAAAAGAACTTAGAAAGAAAAAGGATATGACACAGGAAAAACTTGCGGAATATCTTAACGTATCGTTCCAAGCGGTTTCAAAATGGGAAACGGGTGCGGCGTCTCCGGATTTGTCTATGATCGTTCCGTTGGCTCGGTTGCTTGATGTAACGACCGATGAACTCTTTGGGGTTGATAGTAACGAAGAACTCTTGCGTCAAGAAAAACTGAAAGAAATTTATTATGAAACATGGAAAACAGGCGATATAGAAAAAAGGTATAAGATTTCAAAAACAGCGGTCGAGGAATATCCGGGAAATCTTGAATACTTAAAATGGCTCGCAGATGCTGAAGGATCTTTTGGAATTCACTGCAACAAGCTTGGTTCAAAAGAGCAAATCGAACATTTTGAAAGGTCCGTTTTTTATTTCGAAAAAATTATCGAAGACAGCACCGATTCGCATCTAAAAGAATCGGCTATTCGAGGCATTGTTTTTGCTCTTTCTGATCTTGGAAGACGTGATGAAGCCCTTCAATATGCAAGGCAACACCCTGATCGTGATGAACTTTTGAAATATTGCTTGAAAGGCGAAGATTTGAAAAAGCATCGTCAAACTCTAATTTTCAGAAAACTTGCCGATTTGCTTGGTGAACTTGAAACCGATCATTACAATTTTGAAACAATACGGCTTGCCGAAAAAATCCTCAAACTTGTAATTGATGATGAAAATTATTTGTGGTTTCATGAAACTTTGATGTTCAACTATATTTTACAAGCTCAATGTCTTACAAAACAAAAACAATATACAGAGGCAATTTCTATTTTACGCAAATCTTATGAACATGCTGTTCTATACGATAAGATTTTTATGGCCGCCAAAGAGACACCTGTTCCATATACAGCTTCCGTTTTTAATAAAATTTCATTTGATGCAAATGAAATCGTAAAAAGCGGAACTGCTACTATGACAGAATCTTTCCGGGAATTCTTGTTATGGGAATCATTTGATCCGATTCGTGACAGCGAAGATTTCCAATCGATTTCGAATCTTTGATTTTTTCATCGCCTTATGCAGGCCTTCGCTTTTGTGTCCGCAAAAGCAGTGCTTGTCAGGAAAATTGACGGACTTTCGGAACGCGCGAACCAAAGGCTCCCTTGTGCAAAGGGAGCTGTCACCGAAGGTGACTGAGGGATTGTTTTGTGGTATAATCTTGCTTTTACAATCCCTCCGTCTCGCTTACGCGAGCCACCTCTTTACCACCCGACTGTACACCTCACTATACCTTGTAAGGCGTGAAAAAGGACAGAGACCTTGAAATTCTCTGTCCTTTTTGCGGTAGGGGCGAACTGTGTTCTCCCGCGGGCGTTCGCAGAACGCCCCTACGAAATGGATTTATCGGCAGGTAAAACCTGCTTTATGGAAGGCACCCCTTGAGGTCTGTTCTTTTTTGTTTATTTTCCAACACAGAATTTGGAGAAGATCTCAGAGACGATGTCCTCACCGACCTCTCTGCCTTCAAGCTCGCCGAGACATTGCATTGCGTCCTCGATATCGATACAGCAAAGGTCAAGAGAGACACCGCATTCGATAGCTTCGATAGAGCGCGTAAGCGCGTCAGCACCGCGGAGCAGGGCCGAGTACTGCCTTGCATCGGATACCACGGCGTCGCTTGAGATATCTATCTCGCCGTCGATGAACAGCGACTCCACCGTATCGGTAAGCGCGTCAAAGCCCTCGCCTGTTTTTGCGCTTATAGAGATAATGCGCTCAAAGCCGTCAAATCGGTTTTTAGCGGTAGAGCCGATGTCTGATTTGTTTTCGAGTATCACGGTGGGTGTGGGGAGAGCTCTGAGCTTTATAAGCAGCTCCTCGTCATCGTGTGTGAGCTCTGCAGACGAGTCAAACACTGCAAGGATAAGCTCTGCCGAGTCTATCTCCTCAAGTGCTCGCTTGATTCCTATGCTCTCGACTGTATCATCTGTTGCGCGCAGTCCCGCGGTGTCAGAGATGCGAAGCGTCGCTTTGCCGAGCGTTACCGTGTCACGGAGTATATCTCTGGTCGTTCCCGCAATATCCGTGACGATAGCGGATTCCTCGCCTGTGAGCTGATTGTATACCGAGCTTTTGCCCGCATTGGCAGGACCGCAGATGACCGTCTTAACACCGTCGTTTACAGCGTGACCTGTGCGATAGGTAGATGCGAGCTTTTTTGTTTTTTCAAGTACTTTTTCAAGACTTGCGCGCATTTCGTCGGTCGACATTTCCGAGAGATCCTCATCGGGAAAATCGATTCTCGCGTAAATACCGCCGAGTATGGCGCGAAGCTCCTCGTAAAGCTCTTTGGTCTTTGCCGAGAGTGTGCCGCGCATCGTATTTCTCGCAAGCTTTAGCTGGTTTCTGTTTTCTGCCTCAAGAAGCGAGCCGAGAGCCTCGGCACGTGTGAGGTCAAGTCTGCCCGACAGAAATGCGCGTCTTGTAAACTCGCCAGCCTCGGCAGGACGGGCGCCTGCGGCGAGTATCGCCTCAAGCACGCATTTTGTTATAAGAGCTCCGCCGTGGCAGGTGATCTCAACCGTGTCCTCGCCCGTAAAGGAACGGGGAGCTCTGAAAACAACAGCCATTCCGTCGTCGATACACACGCGCTCGCCACTCGTGTCTCGCTCGTATATATTGCCGTAATACACTTTAGAATGCTCGCACTCGGAGAGTGGGCGGCGGCAGAGCGGCTCGAAAACTTTCTCTGCTATATTTACTGCGTCATTACCCGATATGCGGAGCAGGGCAACACCGCCCTTGCCGAGAGGTGTGCTTATTGCGGCTATAGTGTCAAATATCCTCATAAACAAACTCCAATCAAAATTTTAGGGCTGCCACGCGTTGCGCAGCAGCCCTGCATTCTTTGAGATTACTCTGCGTCAGCAACTGCCTCGCAGCAGCAGCACTCCTCATCAGCGTCCTCAATAGCGATATCACAATCTTCGCACTCGTCAAGAAGATCGTCACAATCGTACACGAGGTCCTCTGTGTATTTCTTGATAAGCTTGTAAACAACGAAAGCGATAGCGCAAGCTCCTGCTACGCAAGCAAGAGTGATAGCAATTATCTTGCCGTAGTTTGTCTTTTTTCTGTTAAAGAAACTCATTTTTATATCCTCCCATGATAAAATTTCTATCCTGTTAATTATAGTATATCATATTTTTCTGAAAAATCAATAAGATTTTGAATTATTTTTAGAAATTTTTACTTTGTTAAAAAATAAAATAAATATTTCATAAAACGCTTTATTTCGCGCTAAAAATCTGTTATAATATCAGTGTATGCGACAAAAATATTTTCGTGGGGAGAATCTGGGACGCTTTATGACATATAACGAGATATGCAACCTGCTCGAAGAGGCAGGTATTGAAAATAACAGAGGCGAGGCGGCTATGCTTATCTGCCGTTTTTGCAATATAAGCAAGGTTGAGCTTTTCAAACGCTCAAACGAGGACTTTGTCTCGGATGAGCTTGATGCCGCAGTGATAAAGCGTTGCTCTCACTATCCCTTGCAATATATTCTCGGAATATGGGAGTTCTGTCATGAGAGCTACAGGGTCAACGAGCATACTCTCATCCCACGTCCGGATACCGAGCATCTGGTTGAGCTTGCTACAAAGCTTTTGCCCAAGGATGCGAGATTTATCGATCTTTGTACGGGCTCGGGTTGTGTTGCTATCTCCACACTTGCCGCGCGTGAGGACTGCAGAGCTGTAGCGGTGGACCTTTTTCCCGAGACCGTAGAGATGGCAGGGGAGAACGCGGAGCACAACGGAGTCGGAGAGAGGCTGGGCCTTCTCTGCGCTGACATTTTTGATGAGTCCTTTATGGAGACACTTGGTGAATTTGACCTCATAGTTTCAAATCCCCCCTACATAGAGACCGCAAAACTTGAGCTGCTTGACGAGGAGCTTTCTTTTGAGCCGAGAGCGGCGCTTGACGGCGGTACTGACGGACTTGATTTTTACAAAAAGATAGTTTCGGACTACGGAAAATATCTCATCGGTGGCGGTGCAATGCTCTTTGAGATCGGATTCGATCAAGCAGATGCCATCAGATCTATCGCCGCGGAGCACGGATATGCCTGCGAGATATATAAGGACTACTCGCAGAATGACAGAGTGGCATATCTGAAACGCGCTTGAGTGTGTAGAGATATCCTTTATCTGCATATACTTTAAAAAGACTTTTGACGTCAGGAGATATAACAGTGAACATTTTGGTACTTGCAGGGGGATTTTCCCCCGAGCGTGACGTTTCTCTTTCCTCGGGAAGCCTTATATCCGCCGCGCTCAGAAGACGTGGACATTCAGTGCTTATGGTAGACGTTTACGAGGGGCTTGACCTTTTGGGGAAGGATCCCCGCTCGCTCTTTACACGCGAGGAGCAGCCTCCTTTTGCGGTTGGAGAATCCGAGCCCGATCTTGAGGCACTGAAGAGAAAGAACGGCAACAAGGCAGAGCTTATAGGTGACGGTGTGCTCACACTTTGCGGTGTCGCGGATATCGTATTTATCGCACTTCACGGAGCGATGGGCGAGAACGGACAGCTTCAGGCAACGCTTGATAATTTCGGAATAAAATATACGGGTTCGGGATACATAGGAAGCCTTTTGGCTATGGATAAGGATATCTCAAAGCGCATGCTTGTCGGGGCAGGGGTGAAAACTCCCCGTTGGGCATACGTTTCGGGCGCGGAATACGACGTTGATGCTATCATATCCGAGGTTGGACTTCCCGCGGTCGTAAAGCCCACGTCCTGCGGATCGAGCGTCGGTGTTTCCTTTGCGAATACACGCGAGGAGCTGGTAGCTGCTATTGAGCTTGCAAACAAATATGAGGGCGGCGTTCTCATAGAGGAGAAGATAGTAGGCAGGGAGTTTACCTGCGGCATACTTGAGGGTGAGGTGCTGCCTCCCGTTGAGATAATTCCAAAGGTTGGATTTTACGATTACAAAAACAAGTATCAGAAGGGCGCTACAGAGGAGATCTGTCCCGCGAATATCAGCCAGGACTCCTTTGCGGCAATGGCAGACGCGACAAGACGCGCGTTCTCTGCGCTCCGCCTTTGCGGATATGCGAGATTTGACTATATTATGGACAAAGACGGCGAACTTTGGTGCCTTGAGGCAAACACGCTCCCCGGCATGACACCCACAAGTCTTTTTCCGCAGGAGGCGGCGGCGGTCGGAATCGGCTATGACGAGCTTTGCGAAAGAATAGCACTTACGGCGACGAAGAAATAAAACTAAAAGGACTGAACGAGAGTTCAGTCCTTTTCTTTCCACACCGCGAAAAAGGTTGTGGACTTATCCGCGGTGGCTGTGGAGAAATCTACAAGCTCTTTGCCCTCGCGGTCATATGCCCAACCGCAAAATATATGATCTTCACGGGTCGGGGCCGGGGGTGCTTCTATCACCTCGCCATAGCGTAGTTTTTGCTCGGCTACCGCTGTGCCGCCCATAGAGTCAAAGCTCACCCGAAATCCGCCCTTTGCGGATAGATAGGGGATAAGTATTGCCATAGCGAGAATACCTATAATAATTACCGCATCAAGCAGCCTCACCGATACGCGTGAGGCTGCTTTGTCAAATTTTTCTTTCATACTCCTCCTATTTTCGCACAAGGTATTTTCTCATATCTATCGCGCAGGCAACGAGAATGATAAGACCCTTTATGATATACTGCATATTAGCGTCGATGCTCAGGAACGTGAGACCGACGAAGATGAGTCGAAGAAGCACTACCCCGAGTATTACACCGCGTATCTTTCCGATACCGCCGACAAAGGAGACTCCTCCTATTACCGCGGCGGCAATAGCGTCGAGCTCGTAGTTGAGTCCTGTTGCCGCGGAGTTAGATCCGATTCTTGCGGCTTCGATAAATCCCGTAACACCGTAAAGTATGCCCGCGAGCATAAATACGAGCGTTATTATCCGCTTTACGTTGACACCCGAAACGTTTGCGGCATCGGGGTTAGAGCCGACGGCAAACATATTTTTGCCGAATGCGGTCTTGTTCCACACGAACCACATTATAACCGTGATACCTAGGGAGTACCAGACGTAGTTTGGTATTGGGGTTCTGCCGAGCGATATAAAGCTACCCGTGATAAAGCGGGTATATGAGGCATCAAGTCCGGATATCGACTGTCCGTTGTTGTTTCCTATCATAAGATACATAAGCAGCGCGCCGTAGACGATGAGCTGTGTTGAGAGTGTTACGATAAAGGGGTGCAGGTTAAAGCGCGCTGTGCAAAATCCGTTTATAAATCCTACGATCGCGCCTATTCCTATACATATCAAAAAGACTAAAAAGAGAGATAGGGTAGGGAGGTTCGGGAACATTTTGTTTTGGTATCCCGTTGCCTGCAGCAAAGACGCAGAGACGCAGGCGACAAGACCTACGATACGTCCCGCGGAGAGGTCTGTGCCCGTGAGGATGATCGCGCCCGCAATTCCAAGCGCTATCGGGAGGTTTGCCGCGGAGAGCGAAATTATATTTACGATAGACGGACCCGAGAGAAAGTGTGGGGAGATAAACTGTATTCCGATTATCGCCGCTACGAGAAAGATGTAGAGCGAATTGTTGATGAAGAACTCACGTCTGAATCGCGCGCGCTCGGCTTTTTCCATTTCTTTATATCTTTGTATGAATGACATTTTATTTTCGCCTTTCTTTGAGATTTAGACGTTTTTTGCGGCAAGAGCCAATATCTCCTCCTGAGATGTGCTTTTTGCGTCGACCACTCCTACAAGAGAGCCTCCCGACATTACACATATCCTGTCGCATATACCGAGAAGCTCGGGTAGCTCGCTGGAGACTATTATGATCGCCTTTCCTTTTTTAGCGAGGTCGGTAATGAGCTGATATATCTCGAATTTAGCTCCTACGTCGATGCCTCTTGTGGGCTCGTCAAGCATCAGAATCTCTGGCTCGGTGAGCAGCCATCTGCCGAGTATCACCTTTTGCTGATTTCCGCCCGAGAGCGAGCGTATCTGTGTCGACTGTGACGGAGTTTTGATACGCATTGATTTTATTGCCCAGTCTGTGTCCTTCTTTCGCTCTCTTTCAGATAGTATAAGACGTAGCTTTTTGTATTTTTTCAGGCTTGAGACTGTGGTGTTTTCTCTGATGCTCAGTATCCCGAAGATACCTGTTGAGCGTCGCTCCTCGGTGAGCAGGGCAAATCCGTTTTTTATCGCCTCTCGCGGATTTTTGTTTCTTATCCTTTTGCCGTGCAGAGTTATCTCGCCGCTCTCTCTTGCGGAAAGTCCGAAGAGGTTTTCTATCACCTCTGTTCTCCCCGCACCCGCAAGCCCCGCAAAGCCGAGGATCTCACCGTGTCTTACCTCAAAGCTTACGTTCTTTACGGTATTGTATTTTGAGGATAGCCCTTTAACTTCAAGTATCGTCTCGCCCGGGGTATTCTCTCGGTCGGGGAATCTGCTTTTCAGCTCTCTGCCTACCATAAGGTGGATTATCTTTTCCATCGTGAAGCTCTCGGCGGGCTCGGTGGTGATATGAGTGCCGTCTCGCATTACGGTTATATCGTCGGATATTTTGAGGATCTCCTCCATTTTGTGCGAGATATAGATTATTCCGCATCCGTTTGCTTTTAGCATATCTATTATGCGGAAGAGATGCGCGACCTCCCCCTCGGAGAGTGAGGAGGTCGGTTCGTCAAGGACGATTATTTTTGCGTCGTAGGATACGGCCTTTGCTATCTCGACCATCTGGCGTTCTGCGACAGACATAGTGCTCATAATTCTTCTGGGATCTGTTTTTATATCAAGGGCTTCAAATATCTTTTTTGTATTACGGTACATCTCTGCCTCCGAGGTAAAAAGACCGAGCTTTTTGGGGTAGCGGCCGAGCCAGATGTTGTCCATAACGCTTCGCTTAAGCGCTTGGCTGAGCTCCTGGTGTACCATCGCAACACCGTGCTCAAGCGCGTCCTTTGGATTTTTGAATAATACCTCTTTGCCATCGAGATATATCTGTCCCGAGTCCTTTGAGTAAATACCGAAAAGACATTTCATAAGCGTGGATTTGCCGGCTCCGTTTTCACCCATAAGAGCGTGTACCGTCCCCGCTCTGACGGTGAGGGATACGTTATCAAGCGCACGAACACCTGGGAACGATTTGTTTATATTTTTCATTTCTAGCAATATGCGCTCAGACATTTCCGTGATCCTCCGCTAAACATGTCTTTTATTTTTCACCCAGATATTTTGAGTAGGCTATTCTTATCTTCGCTACGTCCTTATCAATATTATAATCGTTCATACCGTTAAGGAGAGGCGCTCCATCTGTGAGAGCGTTTTTGGCGATCATGGAAATGGCGGTAGCCATTCCGTCGGCATCCTGCTTTATCGTTCCCGCCATTTTGCCGCCCTTTATGAGATCCTTTGCGGCATCTGTGGCATCGACTCCGAATACGGGGATCGTTTTCGAATCCTTTTTGCCGAGATTGTAGCCTGCCGAGTTGAGTGCGGAGATCGCGCCCTCTGCCATTCCGTCGTTGTTGCAGATGACAAGCTCTATCATATTGTTGTGCTTTTCGCTATATGAGGTGAGGGCAGTGGTCATTGCCTCGTTTGCGGCAGATGCGGACCACTGTCCGTTTCTGTCTACGATATATTTATTTGTGTTTGCCGAGTCGTAAAATTTGAGAGCTTTTTTGCCCGCCGCCTTCAGTATCTTGTCCGCTTCCTCGACGCTGTAGCGAGTTCTGTATATCGCCTCGTTGTTTCCTTCCTCTCCCTTGAAGAGAATATAGGATATCTCCCCATCACCGTTGAGGTCTATTGTGGCAAAGTTATCTCTGACGTATTCGCCGATCATCTCACCCTGAAGGATTCCTGATTCCTCCGCTTTTGTTCCGACAAATGTGCACTTATCATAGCTCTTTATTACGGCATCCGACACTTCTCGGTTGAAGAATATTACGGGGATGCCCGCGCCCTTGGCAAGGTTTACTATGCCGTTTGCGGCATCGTCAGAGCCCGTATTTACGATATTGACGATTATCGCCTTTGCGCCCTTGGTTATCGCGGTCTGTATCTGTTCTGTTTGTGTAGTCTGGTTGCCCGCACCGTCGTAATCCTGATAGGAGATATTCATCTCGCGGAGCTTATTGTCAAGTGCGCTTCGCACACTTGATATATAAGTGTCGCTATAGGTGTAGTAAAAAACGTGTACGTCTGCAGTTCCTCTTTTTTCTCCGCAGGAGACGAGAGAGAGGGCGAGGATACAGACGGTGATGATGATAGTAAAAATTTTCTTTTTCATTTTTCCCCCGTGCCGTACTACGGCGAATATGATCTGTGTATTACACCGCAGTAGCGGTGCTTTGCTAATAGTATTATTACAAAGATCTTCCTTTTGCATAAGAGTCAAAATATTCCAATTGAGTTATAGAAAATATATTAATAAAATATAAAAAAACTATTTACAAAATTTTTTGGTTGTGGTATAATAATGTCGAAAAAGGTTGTCCGTTTGAACGGCAGACGCGTTTGAAATTGTGGGACAAATTATATTGTATGAACCTTTAGCAAATATAAATACAATGTTATTTGTACAGCTATAGAGCGCTTTGCCGTGTGAGATCTTTCTTACATGGCTTTTTTTCTGTTCTGACGGAAACTGAAAAATGGAGGAAAAAATATGAAGCTTATCTACGGCATCAAAGACAAACCCAAATTCAGCCAAGTTATCGTTTTCGCTATTCAGCAGCTTCTTGCTATTATGGCGGCGACACTTGTAGTTCCCGTTATTGTTGGTCACGGAATGTCTCCCGCAGCTGCACTTTTCGGCGCAGGTGTAGGAACTCTCGTTTACCAGCTCTTTACCAAGTTCAGAAGCCCTGTATTCCTCGGCTCGTCCTTCGCGTTCCTCGGCTCTATGGCAGCTGCTTTCGCAGGCGGTGTTTCCATGGCCCTCGGATATCTCGGACTCATCATCGGTGCGGTATTCGCAGGTCTCGTTTACGTTGTTATAGCTCTCGTTGTTAAGGCAGCAGGCGTTAACTGGATAAACAAGCTTATGCCCCCCGTTGTTATCGGTCCTACAGTTGCTATCATCGGTCTTTCTCTCGCAGGAAACGCTGTTGGCGATCTTGTTAAGGCTCCTGCAGGCGGACACACTCTCGTAGCTCTTGTTTGCGGTCTCGTTACGCTCGCAGTTGTTATGCTTTGCTCCACCTTCGGCAAGAAGATGACAAGACTTATCCCCTTTATTATCGGTATCCTTGCGGGATATGCAGTAGCTGCTGTCTTCACAGTTATCGGTAATGCCGCAGGCATTGATGCTCTCAAGGTTATAGATTTTAGCGCGTTCAAGGCACTCGTTGCTGACGGTGTTAAGCTCTCTACATTCGTAGATCTTCCTGACTTCACATTCGTTACCGCGTTTGGCGCGTTTGGTGAGCTCAGTGGCTCCTACATCGCAACTATCGCAGTTGCATACGTTCCCGTTGCATTCGTTGTATTCGCAGAGCACATCGCAGACCACAAAAACCTCTCCTCTATCATAGAGCAGGATCTTCTTGAGGATCCCGGACTTCACCGCACACTTCTCGGTGACGGCGTTGGTTCTATGGCAGGCGCATTCTTCGGCGGATGCCCCAACACCACATACGGTGAGAGCGTAGGTTGCGTAGCTATTACAGGTAACGCTTCTATCATTACTATCACTACCGCTGCTATCGGCGCTATCCTTATATCCTTCCTTTCTCCCTTCGTAGCATTCGTAAACTCCATACCCTCTTGCGTAATGGGTGGTGTTTGCATGTCGCTTTACGGATTTATCGCAGTATCCGGTCTTAAGATGATACAGAAGGTTGACCTTGAGGAGAACAAGAACCTCTTCACAGCTTCTGTGATCCTTATCGCAGGTATCGGTGGTCTTACACTCACATTCGGTAAGATCACTCTCACATCTATTGCTTGCGCGCTTATTCTCGGCATACTCACAAACACAATGCTCTCGAGAAAGTCTAAGAACTGATTAAAAGCATAAATAAGAGACCCGTCTCGGATTATTCCGAGGCGGGTCTTTTTTCTTTAAAAGCCGTCTTTTTTGTGAAAGGTTTTGTATATTAACTTTCTTATTGCGTCGATAGGAAAGACGAGAAGTGCTAAAAGCATCGTAAATGCAAGCTCGGTGAGGTCGAGCGGTGCAGTTCTGAGCACCTCGCCGCCGAGGTAGATAAAGGCTATCTGTATCGCGCAGACCGCGGTCATTATAAGACAAAAGCCGGGATTTTTTGATATTCCCGTAAAGAGGCGGCGTCTGTCGGTGCGGCAGTTAAAGCAATTGAAGACAGAGGAGAAGATGAAAAAGGCAAAAAACGCGGTGAGCAGATAGATATTATCCTCGGCATAGCGAAAATGCGAGGTGATATACGGAGAGCGTAAAAAAGCGATAGAAAGCGCGACGGTCGAGCCACCGAGAAAAACTATCTGATTTATCATATATTTATTGAGTATCGCCTCATCGCGTCGCTTTGGCTTTTCTCTCATATAGGATTCAAGAGGTGGCTCACCCGCGAATGCAAGGCCACCTAGTGTATCCATAATGATATTTATCCATAGCATCTGTACGACGGTTACGGGGGATTCTATCCCAATAAAGGGGCATATCATAGACACGCCCACCGCAGAGAAGTTCATCGTTAGCTGAAGTGTTATAAATTTTCTTATGCTTTTGAAGATGGTGCGCCCATAAAGCACGGCTTTCGCGATAGAGGATAGATTATTGTCGGTAATGATTATATCTCCCGCCTCCTTGGCGACCTGTACCCCGCTTCCCATTGCAAAGCCGACATCCGCGCGGCGCAGGGCAGGGGCATCGTTGATTCCGTCGCCCGTCATACCGACCACAAGGTCAAGCTCCTGCGCGGCTTTTACAAGACGGCTCTTATCCGTAGGCATTGCGCGGCAAACCACTGCGAGCTTTGGGAGAGTTTTGCGGAGTTCGGTATCGCTCATTTTGGATAGCTCGTCACTTGAGAGAACTATACTTCTCCTATCAAGAATGCCGCACTTTGCGGCTATTGAGGATGCGGTGTCACGGCTGTCTCCCGTTATCATAACCACTTGTATCCCCGCGTTTTTAAGATCCTCTACCGACTCGCGCGCCTCACGTCTCAATGTGTCCTTTAGATGAACGGCGCATATCAGAGTAAGGTCTCGCAGAGTGCCGCCGTTTGTGCGCGAATATGCAAGGAGCACTATGCGTCCGCCCTTTTGCGAGAGCTCGGATATCCTTTTTATAAAGGCGTAGGAGTAATGTGAGAAGCTTATCTCCTCTCCCTTTGAGTTAAGCGCATATTTCACGTGTGGCAAAAGCTTTTCTGCCGCGCCCTTTACAAAGGTGCGCCCGTCTGAGAGTGTTACAGAGGAATATTTGTTTGAACTGTCAAACGGCAGCTTTGATATTGTATTTAAACCGCGCGAAGATGGGACGCTTTTGACAGATTCAAGCAGGGCACGTTCTGTCGAGTTGCCGCCGAGAATATCGTCGCCCGATATCTCTGCCGAGGTGTTGTATCGGCAGGAAATGTTGTATAGCTCAAAGCCGTATGGTAGCTTTTTCGACATTTGCTTGGCATTCCCAAAGGCAGATAAATCCGCAAGGATTATCTCCTCAAGTGTGGGCTTGCCGTAGGTGAGAGTTCCTGTTTTGTCGGTGAATAGTATGTTCATACTTCCCGCCGCCTCTATGCCGACGGGCTTGCGCACGAGGATATTATCTCGTATCATTCGCTTTATGTTTGAGGAGAGCACAACGGCTATCATCATAGGAAGTCCTTCGGGCACGGCAACCACGATGACGGTAAGACCGAGCATAAATGCTTCAAGCAGCTTTTCAAACAGGAAAGACGGAGTAGAGAGCTTCATATATATCAGCTCTCGGTTAAAGCCGCTTTCTATCACGAACGTGCTCCAAAGAGAGGTGAGGGCAACGAGTATCGCAGCCAGATATCCGAGGCGGCTTATCTGCTTTGCAAGCTTTGTAAGGCGTAGCTTTAGCGGACTTTCCCTTGTGTCGAGCTGTACCTCCTGCGATATCTCTCCGAGGGCGCTCTTGTCTCCTACTCGGAGGACCTTCATCTCCGCCTCGCCCGAGAGTACTGTACATCCGCGCAGAAGTGAGGAGGGAGCATCGGGGGTGAGAGAGTCTGAACGGCTTCTTTTCTTTTCCACCTCGGCACTCTCTCCCGTCATTGCAGATTGATCAACTAAAAGTGAGCCTGATATTAAAAGTCCGTCGGCGGCTATCTGTTCGCCCGCGCCGATTATCAGTATATCCCCGACAACGACTTCTTCTATAGGAATAGATACTACAGTGCCCGCGCGCCTTGCTCGAACACGCTCTGCCGAGCAACGCTCCGAGAGGCGCGCGAAAGCCTGCTCGCCTCCTCGCTCAGATAGCGTGGAGATGAGCGCCGCGAGAAAGACGGATATCGCAATACCCAGCGTTTCCGCTATATCGCCGCCTCGAAATACGAATAGGACATCTACCGCAAGAGCGCAGAGTAGTATTTTTATAACGGGGTCCTTGAGATTTGAGAAAAAATGTGAAAGAAAGTTCTTTCGCGCTCGGGTGGAGAGCGTATTTTTGCCGTATTTTTCTCTTGATTCTAGTACCTCTTCTTCAGTCAATCCGTAATTTGTCTTTGTGGTTTTGCCTTTTATCTGCATCTAAAAACTCCCTTTTTTTCAAAACATATATACGTTCTAATATATGAGTGAGTAAAGAGATAAATGATAGGGTGGGGAAGGATATGGCGAGGCGGTCAGGCTTGATGTAAATTTATTATTAAATATTCTTCAGCTTCTTTGTGTGATGTTGACAAAATGCGAAAAAAACTATATAATTGTAGTGTTATAAATTAAATTTATGGAGAAAATTATGCGAAAGATAAAAATCATCCTTGCGGTGGTCTCGCTTTTGCTTGTTGTTTTGTGTGTTGCTTCCTGTGACAGAAATATCACGGACTATGACGAGGATATTTATTACACCGTGACATTTAACACCGCGGGCGGTACAGAAATGGGCAGTATCAAGGTGTTGGCAGGCACAAAGCTCGCCATGCCCGTACCACCCGAAAAAGAGGGACATATATTTACAAGCTGGAAAAACGGAACGGTCGTTTGGGATTTTGACAGAAATACGGTTGATTCGGATATTACATTGAGCGCGTCATGGCTTGATGTGAGAAGCGTTTTTGAGTATAGTGTTGACGGTGATGAAGTCACTATTACAGGTTTTAAGGGTGGAGTTGCAGACGTCGTGACCCCCTCCGTCATAGAGGGAAATCCCGTAACGGCGATAGGAGACGGCGCATTCGAGGGGCTGACCCATCAGTCATTGAGGAGCATTGTGATAGACGAGAGCATTCTCTCTATTGGCGAGCGCGCGTTTGCAAACTGTACCGATGTGATAATAACAGTCAAGGCAAAGCCGAAGACTCTCGGCAAAAACGCGTTTTTCGGCTGCGAAAAGCTTGAGCGCATAGAGCTTGGCGAGGGACTTGAGGTTATACCCTTTGAGGCGTTCAGCGGTTGCAAGGGGCTCAAAGAGATAGTGCTTTCAAGCACTGTGACTACTATATCCGAGAATGCATTTGAGTTTTGCACGGCACTTGAGAATATGGTGGTGCACACATCTCTTGAACTCGTTGAGGACAGCGCGTTTGCGGATTGCGGCACTTTTGCGGTGTGCTATTACGGCACGCCCGATGAGTGGGCATCAACCGAGATATCCGACGGTAACTCAGGCAACGATAGGCTTTTATCGGCAAGGCTTTATATTTATTCCGAAACAGAGCCCGATGACTCTGTAGAGGGAGATTTTTGGTATTTTGATAAAAACGGAAGGATACGCGTTTGGTAATGGCGCAAAGTAGCTTATGAGTAAGAATAATTCTTGTCCCGCAAAGAAAACCTCTATTGGAGGACAGGCCCTGATAGAGGGAATAATGATGCGCGGACCTAAAAAGACGGCTATGGCTGTTAGAAATCCCGAGGGAGAGATGGTTCTTGAGCAGTGGGAAACACAAACTACAGCTAAGGCAAAAATATGGAAGCTTCCTATAATCCGAGGTGTATTTGGATTTATCGATTCTATGCGCTTTGGCTACAAGTGTCTTATGCGCTCGGCAGAGATATCCGGTCTTGAGGACCTTGAGGAGGAAGCAAAGCTTGAAAAGGCTCGCAAAAAGGCAGAGAAAGCCGCTAAAAAGCGCGGTGAGGACTTTGATGCACAAGCATTTGATGCTGAGTTCAAGGCTACTGCGAAAAAGGGTGACAGCTCAAGCTTTTTGACAAATCTGATTATGGTTATCGGTGTTGTGCTCGGCGTTGTTTTGGCTATGGCACTTTTCGTGATACTTCCGTCTTATATCTACAAGTGGTGCGCGGCAGTACTTCCTTTTCTGAAGCCTGAATCCGCCGCGGCGGCATCCCTTGTAAAATCTGTATTTGAGGGAATCCTCAAGATATTGCTCCTTGTTGGATATATGGCGCTCGTATCCCTTACAAAGGATATCCGCAGAACATTCCAGTATCACGGTGCAGAGCACAAGACTATTTTCTGCTACGAGCACGGACAGGAGCTTACCGTGGAGAACGTAAAGGCAGAGGGACGATTCCACCCAAGATGCGGAACGTCATTCTTGATACTTATGCTTCTCGTGAGCATATTTATCTCGTTTTTCATAGACCCTCTCGCCGTCGCGATATTCGGTGTTGTGCCACCAACGTGGATAAGAATACTTGTAAAGCTTTTGCTTGTTCCTATCATTATGGGCGTTGGATATGAGCTTATAAAGCTTGCGGGCAGACATGACAATCTCTTCACCAGAATAATCTCAGCTCCCGGTATGTGGCTCCAGCACATTACGGTCCTTGAGCCCGACGAGGGTATGATAGAGTGTGCGATCACGGCATTCAAGGAAGTTATACCCGAAGACGAAAGCGATAAATATTAAATCACAAAGCAAACGGCTGTATCATTTTGATACAGCCGTTTTTATTTTTATTACCGTTAACACTCAAAGTATATCTCAAATAAAATAATAATGAGGGAGGATGTCGAATGACGTCGCATCTCTTCGCTATAAGGATAAAAATTCCTATGGCTAATATTTGTTTTTTTGTTTAAAGCAGGGGCGCTGATGCAAAAAATATACTTGCGGGGTCAAAGATCCCCAAAATGATTTGAAAGGTTTGGTAAATTTTAAATGAGTGTTAAACGAGGGGATATTTATTATGCCGACCTCAGCCCCGTGGTAGGCTCGGAGCAGGGTGGACTTCGTCCCGTCCTTATAATTCAGAACGATATAGGTAACAAATACAGCCCCACGGTCATTGCCGCTGCGATCACCTCAAGGCTTGGTAAGACACGCCTTCCTACACATATAGATATCTATGCAGACAGAGTTGGACTTGCGAAGGATTCTGTGGTTTTGCTTGAGCAGATAAGAACGCTTGACAAGCGCAGGCTCAAGGAGAAGATGGGGCATCTTGACGATGGAATAATGGCAGAGGTCAACAGCGCGATCGCTGTCAGCTTTGGTCTTGGCGAGAGCGAGCCGATATCTGACGGACGCGGTGCCGAGGCAGAGGCGAGAGCCGATATTGACGGAGATATCGACGGTGCGGTAATAGCATAAAATTTCTCCCCCTCTTGACATTTTGCAATCTGTTGTGGTATAATACGTGTCAAAGAGGGGGGATTTTATGAAACACACTGAACTCTTTACAGTGAAATGGCATGATACAGATGCCAACAGGACAGTGAAGCCGTCCGAGATACTGGTATATATGCAGGAGACTGCAAACCTTCAGCTTGAGCGCGCGGGGCTTTCTCTTGATAAACTGAGAGACGAGAGAGGGATTGGCTTTATACTTAGTAAGATAAAGATAGTTTTTCACGCACCGCTCTATGCGTATGACAAGATAAGCGTGAGAACCTGGACCTGCGAGAGCAGGGGATACAGCTTTTTGAGATGCTTTGATATTCATAAAGGAGAAGAGCTTATCGCTGAGGCGGTATCCGTATGGGCACTTGTTGACATAAACAGCAGACGCCTTGTGAGATCCGATGAGTTTGATCTCGGCGTTGAGAACGACGAGATGCTGGATATCGAGCTCCCGAGACGTATAAAGCCTGCTACCGATGAGTTTTCCTTAGTTGGCGAGAGGACTATACGATATTCCGATAAAGACTACAATATGCACATGAACAACACAAAGTACCCCAATATGCTTTGCGACTTTATGCCCATCGATAAGATAAGCGGTATCCGCGAAATGACACTTGAGTTTATACGCGAGTCAGCACTTGGAGATACGCTTAGCTTTTACAGCAGAGCGGAGGGTGAGGATATTTATTTTAAAACACAAAACGCGGCAAAGGACACCTGCCTTTCTGCCAAAATAACTCTCGCTTGATCTTTGTTTTCGGCTATAACGGCAGATACTCTAATGCTACTGAAAAAGGACACCGTAAAAAGCGGTGTCTTTTTAATTGTATTGACAATGTGTTATTTTTGTGTTATCATAAATATAATATACATATATTATGATGTATACACATCGATATGGTGGAGGCAAAAAATGAATTATAACGATATCAAATATGCCATACGAAATTTTAAATTTGAAGGTGAGTATCAGGATTATGTGGAGTTGAAGTCGGGTAACATCAACTCTACTTGTATGCTGATATATAAATACGAGGGAAAAGAGAAAAAGTATATTCTTCAGCGTATAAACAAGGCTGTATTCCAGAATATGACCGCATTGATGAATAATATTTCTGCGGTTATCGAGCACATAGGAACAAAGATAGACAAGGACGATCCTGAGTATGAGCGCAAGTTTTTAAATTTTGTGAAGACCAAGGACGGCGAATATCTTTATGCCGATGATCACGCTTGTTTTTGGCGCGCGTATCTGTATGTTGACAACACTACAGCATATGATTCTATAGAAAATCCCGAGCTTTTTTACGAGGCCGGCAGAGGATTTGGAATATTCCAGAGACATCTTGATGACTTTCCCGTTGATAAGCTTGTTGAGATAATACCTAAGTTTCATGATACGAAATCGAGATTCTTTGATTTTGTTGCCGCTGTCGCAAAGGATGCTGTTGGAAGGGTGGCAAAGCTTGAATCCGAGATAGACTTTTTATTTGACCGTCGAAAGATGATGGCGGAGATAGTGAATATGATAGATGCAGGTGTCATTCCCGTTAGAGTTACACACAATGACACAAAGCTTAACAATATTCTTATAGACAATGATACGGGCAAGGCTATGTGTGTTATAGATCTTGATACGGTAATGCCCGGATCTGTGCTTTACGATTTCGGTGATGCGATAAGATTTGGCGCTAACACCGCGGCGGAGGATGAGCCTGACGTTTCCAAGATAACTCTTGATATGGGGCTTTTCAAGCTCTTCGCAAAGGGATTTCTTGAGGAGACCGAGGGGTTGTTTAGCAAGGAAGAGATACACTATTTGCCTCTTGGAGTTAAGGTGATAACCTGTGAGCTTGCTATGAGATTCCTTACAGACTATATAAACGGTGATGTGTATTTCAAAACAAAGTATCCCGATCACAACCTCGTTCGCGCGAGAGCGCAGATGAAGCTGCTGACCGAGATAGAGGCAAAGTACGACGAGATGGTCGCTTACGTTGATTCGCTTGTTTGATGGAAATAAAAAAGACGGAGAAATAGGGCTGTACCCTAAAGGACAGTTTTATCTGCCGACAGAAAAAACAGAAACCTCAGATTGATTTTCTGAGGTTTTTGTGATATAATAGAGTACGAATATTTGCTAAAACCTTGATAAAAGGACGGTACATATATGAGAGATGTGATTGAACATTATAACAAGCTAATTGACGAAAACAATGACCCTACTCGTGATCCTAAACCTTTGAGAGATTATATGGATAAGTGGGACGGAGAGAAGTTTATCGAGAGTATGGGGCTTGATAAAAGCAAATCCGCTTTGGAAATAGGAATCGGAACAGGGCGACTTGCCATAAAAATTGCACCAAATTGTAAAAGCTTGTGTGGAATAGATATTTCCGAAAAGACAATTGGGAGAGCTGCTGAAAATCTATCAATGTATCAAAATATAAAGCTTATTTGCGATGATTTTATGTCTTGTGAATTTGAGGCACAGTTTGATGTAATATACTCGTCATTAACATTTATGCACATACAGGATAAATTATCAGCTATACAAAAAATTGCTTCTTTGATGACTAATAACGGACTTTTCGTTTTACCAATCGATAAAAATCAGAATGAGTATATCGATATGGGAGATAGAAAGATAAAAATTTATCCCGATAACCCTAACGATATACGCAGTTATTTATCAATATCAAAGCTTAAAATCGTAAATGAATTTGAAACAGATCACGCATACATAACGGTTAGCACGAAAGCCTCCATTGTGTAAAGGGAGGTGGCACGCGGAGCGTGACGGAGGGATTGTAAAGCAAAGAAAACACAATAAAGATATTGTATCAACCGCAAAAATGCTGCGAAAGAATATGACCAAGGAAGAAAAACATCTTTGGTATGATTTTCTGCGAACCTATCCCGTCCGTTTTTTGCGTCAAAAGGTTCTTGGTAAGTACATTGCTGATTTCTATTGTGCCGAGGCAAAGCTTGTTATTGAGCTTGACGGCTCGGGGCATTATACGGAAGATGGAAAACGATACGAT
>JAZOLL010000020.1:0-13087 GCA_045653105.1 Eubacteriales bacterium | reverse complement strand
GAGACGGTTTGATATCTTTCCTATCGAGGTTGTTTTGCCCGCACCGTTAACTCCGATAACGAGTATTACAGAGGGTGTAGTGTCAAGTGCGAGAGGCTCGCCCTCTCCTATCATACCCTCTAGTATGCCCTTGAGAGCATTTACGACCTGCTCCTTTTCCTTGAGCCTGCCGTCCTTTATTTGATCTCTGAGCTCTTCGATTATATCCTCGGTAGCGCCAACGCCAACGTCAGAGCATATAAGAAGCTCCTCGAGCTCATCGAGTAAGTCCTCGTCCACTCTGACGAAAGCCTTGAGCACCTCGTCTATCTGTCCGAAGATCGCATTCTTTGTCTTTGAAAGCCCCGCTTTCAGCTTATCCAAAAATGCCATCCCATTCTTCTCCTTTTTTCTTTGAAATATCTGCTACGTCAAGCTCGAGCACCTTGGAGATTCCTCTCTCAGGCATCGTAACTCCGTAGAGTCTGTTCGCCGCCTCCATAGTACCTCTGCGGTGCGTGATAAGCACGAACTGCGTTCCGCTTGAGTATCTCTTGATATACTCGGCAAATCTTGCGACGTTGACCTCGTCAAGCGCTGCCTCTATCTCGTCGAGTATGCAGAACGGTGTGGGGTTGACCTGAAGGATAGCGAAGAAGAGCGCGATAGCAACGAATGCCTGCTCTCCACCCGAAAGCTGTACAAGGCTCTTGATTATCTTTCCGGGAGGCGCCGCCTTGATCTCGATTCCACTCTCAAGCACGTTGTCGGGATCGCTCAGCGATATCTCCGCTGATCCGCCGCCAAAGAGCTCACAGAATACGCGGTTGAAGTTTTCGTTTATCTTCTGGAAGGAGTCGATAAACGCGCCCTCCATCTCGGACTCAAGCTTCGTTATAATGTCAAGGAGGTCGTCACGGGATGCCGTGAGGTCCTTGATCTGCGCGTCCATATAATCGTATCTTGCCTTGACGTCCTTATACTTGTTTACGGCATCAAGGTCAACGTTACCTATCGCTCTGAGCTTGTTCTTACACTCGGTCTGCTTTGCGGCAATCTCTGTGCGCTCGCCCGCCTCTATCACGGGATAGCCGAGAGCACTTGCTTCAGCTCTGGTGAGCTCATACTCGTCCCAAAGTTTTGTCGAGAGCTTATCCTGCTCTGCTCTCTGGTTTGAAAGCTTGTTTTCGAGCTTTGAGTAGTCTCTGAATATAAGCTCCTTCTGGGACATCTTTTCTCTCATCTTGGAGTTTACTTCATTCAGCTTGCGCTCAAACTCAAAGCCGCCTTCCTCTATCTTTGCTCTCTCTTCATTCAGCTTTGTAAGGTTTGCGTCAAGGACTACGAATCTCTTGCGATTCTCATCCTGCGCCGTCTCATATTCCTTTATCTTTATCTCAAATTCGGATATTCTTGCAGCGATTGAAGAAAGCTGCTCCTCGAAGTCCTTAATATGAGCATCCGAAAGCTGCATCATAGAACGCTCGGTCTCTATATCCTTCTTGACCTCATTTACCGAGATAAGAAGCGAGGTTATCTTCTCGTCGCACTCCGACTTTTTGTCAAGTGCGGCAAGCCTTTCGATATCCTTTGCGGTACGTATAGCGCTTATCTCATCTATCTGTACCTTGAGCTCACGCTCTTTAGCCGCAAGCTTTTCGATATCCTCCTCGTACTTTGCCTTCATAAGGGCAAGCTCCTCAAAGTCAACTCTGAGCTTTGAGATAAGAGTTTCATTTGCGTCAAGCTTTGCTGTGAGCTGCTCAAGTCTGGATTGCTCTGCGCCCTGCATAACGAGAATGAGGCGCTTTTTCTCCTCTGCGGAATCGATATCGTATTCTTTATCCGAGATATCGCTATTCAAGGAGGCGAGGTTCTTTTCCTCTTTGGCTATATCGCGCTTTATCTTTGCGAGCTCCTCCTCAAGACGCTTGATCTCACCCGCACGTCCGAGAATATTTGCCTTCTGATTTACAGAACCGCCGGTAAATGAACCGCCTACGTTTATCTGCTGACCGTCAAGCGTTACGGCTCTTATCTTGTAGCCGAGGCGCTTTGCCGCCGCGGTTGCGCTGTCTATATTGTCAAATACGAGAGTTCTTCCGAGAAGTCCCGAAATTATCTCTCCAAACTTTGCGTCGCATGTAACAAGCTCGTCTGCGACCGCTATATATCCACTGAATGCGGATGCGTCCTTCATCTCGGGAGTCGGTTTTTGCCCTCTCATTGAGGTAAGCGGGAAGAATGTAGCTCTTCCTGCCTCTGCGCGGCGGAGCGCAAACATTGCAGCCTTTGCAACGCTTTCGTCCTCGACCACTATGTGCTGGAGATTAGGACCGAGGGCGGTCTCTATCGCTGTGATAAACTTATCCTCAACGTCGATGACCTTGCTGAGAGGGCCGTAGATCCTACCGCATTTATTTCCGCTCTTATCGGTTATTTTACCCTCTTCGTACTGCTTCATAACAAAGCGAACGCTACCCGAATATCCCTCAAAGCGCTCTTCCATGAGCTTGAAGTTTTCTATTCTCTGCGAGATCGAATCGCGCTTGAGTGTATGCGCGGATACAAGGCTTTGCGCCTCATCGCGCGAGGTGTAAAGCTTTGCGAGGGCATTGTTGAGTGTGTCAAGAGACTCCTCTGCCTCGTTTACCGCCACCTGATATTCCTCTATCGTCTTCTGCGCAGAGGACATCTGTCCTCTTATAGCCTTTGAGTTTGACTCATAGGTCTCTATCTCAGAAAGTATTGAGGTGTTTCTGTCGTCCCCCGAGTCTCTCGCGTTTTCAAGCACCGAAACTCTGACCTTAACGTCAACCGCCTCTGCATCAAGCACTCTTATATCATCAAGTGCTCTGGTTATATCAAATTCAAGAGCTCTCGCCTTTTCCTCGGCTGCTCTCTGAGCGACGCACTCCGCATCATACTCACGCTCCTTGAGTGCGAGTGTTGCCTCAAGATCCTTGATCCCCTCGGCTCTGCGAGCGCTCTGCGCTCTTTCGTTTTCTATCGAGTGCTTTGCCGATGCGGCACTGCCCTGCGCCTCAGCGATCATCTCTTTAGTATGAATAATATTTGTCTCGGACACGCGATATTCGCTGTCGAGTGTATGTATCTCGTTCGTGCACTCGCGGATCTCACCGAGAAGTCTCTCGGACTCTACCTTGTTTGACTGCGATGCCTCGAAAAGCTTTTCGTTTTGTCTCTCAAAGTTGCGAAGCGCATCATCTGCGTTCTGAAGATCGAACTCTGCGTGCTTGAAATCTGTCTCTGTCTTTGTTATATCCGCGCGGAGCTTGTCTGTATCATAGAGCCAGAGCTGGATATCCACGCGCTTCTTTGTGTCGAGAAGATCGATAGCACGCTTTGCCTTTTCCGCCTCGCGCTCAAGAGGACCGACCTGCGCAGACACCTCAAGGAATACGTCGTTGATACGCGTCATATTCTCCTCGGTAGCCCTCAGCTTTCTCTCTGTGTCGCTCTTTTTGAGACGGTATTTAGCGATTCCCGAAGCGTCCTCAAAGATGCTTCTTCTCTCATCGCTCTTTCGCGAGATTATCTCGGCTATCTTTCCCTGACCGATTATAGAATAACCGTCACGTCCGATACCCGTGTTCATAAACATCTCGTATATGTCACGAAGGCGCACTGCTCTGCGGTTTATAAAATACTCGCTCTCGCCCGCGCGATAGTAACGTCTTGTTACGGTAACCTCGTCATACGGACAGTCAAGACGACCTATTATACCCGTATTGTCAAAGGTGACGGATACCTCGGCATATCCCATCGGCTTTCTGCTGTCCGCACCGCCGAAGATGATATCCTCCATCTTGGTTCCTCTGATGCTCTTTGAGGACACCTCACCCAGTACCCATCTCATCGCGTCTGATATATTCGATTTTCCGCTTCCGTTAGGACCGACAATTACAGTTGTTCCACCCTCAAAGGTGAGCTTTGTCTTGTCGGGAAAGGACTTAAAGCCCTGAAGTTCAAGCGATTTGAGATACACGTCTTTTCTCCTTTCGGACACCCTTTACTTTGTCTTTATGCTAAAGTATCTATTCTTATATTATAACCTATAATTTCACTTTTTTCAAGGATTTTTATATGATTAAAGCCATATTTTTTACATATTCTTATTTTATTCCGTCTGTTTTGACCGGATATTTTAGATGACGCTCCGAGGGGGGAGTATATGACGAGTGTTTTGCCGCGAAGCTCGGGATTTTTATCGAGATATTCGCATATTTTATCGTAATAGACCTCACCCATCGCAAGCTCACCTATAGCGCTGTGATTAGCGCCGCCAAAAACCGAGCTTTCATCTGACAGGTTTTCACTCGCGCAAAGCCCTACTCTTATGCAAGGCACACCGAAAGTATCAAAGACCTTGAGCACCTCCTTGGTCCTCATCACAGCCTCATCGTCTGAAAGCGGGGTATATTCTCCACACTTTGCCATTTCGCAAAGCTCGGTCTCGTAGAATACGACAGTAGGATAAACTCTCGCCTTATCAGCACCCATCTCACATATACGGCGCGCGGTGTAGCACTCGGTCTCAACATCTGCGCCGGGAAGCCCCACCATCATCTGTCCGACAAGCTCAAAGCCATAGGATTTAACAAGTGCGCAAGCTCTCTCGGTAACGGCGGTGTCGTGTCCTCTTTTAGAGCTATCGAGCACCTTTTGCGACATACTCTGTATGCCGAGCTCTACAGCGCTTACGCGGTAGCTTTTCAGTATGTCAAGTATCTCCTCGCTTATGTAGTCGGGGCGGGTTGACAGTCTTATTCCCTGCACCTCTCCTGAATCCACGTAGCGCTTTGCGATCTCCAAAAGGCTTATCATAAGGTCGCGGTCGATCCCTGTGAAAGATCCGCCGAAAAAAGCAATCTCACGATAAGCATCCTCCGCGAGTGTTGAAAGTACCTCTTTTATCTGGTCCTCTACTAAAGATAGGTCAAAACTCTGTCTGCCCGAAATCGATCGCTGGTTGCAAAACACACAGTTGTTAGGACAACCTAGGTGCGGTATGAATATAGGAATATTTACGTGTTTTTTCATAATTTCCTCGCTTTATAAGAATCGGGGCTGACTCACATCGGGTGTGTCAGCCCCATAAATCTCTATTTTATCAAGATCAGAGCTTTATCTCTCCAAAGAGAGTAAGCGCCTCTTTTGCGGCATTCTGCTCTGCCTCGCGCTTTGTTCTGCCGCGTCCTCGTCCGATAACGTTTGAGTTGAGGCGAGCCTCTACCTCAAATGTCTTATCGTGGTCGGGACCGCTCTCTCCAACGGTAATATACTCAAGGAAATCCCCCTCAGCCTGCTGAATAAGCTGCTGAAGCTCGGTCTTGAAATCCGTGTGGTTTCCGCGACTGTCGAGCACCTTTATCTCGTTTTTGATAAGGGGGAGCAAAAATCTCTTAACAGTCTCCTTGCCATCCTCGGCGGCATCGATATAGAGTGCCGCAAGAAGTGCCTCAAAGGCATTCTCAAGTGTTGACTGGCGGTTTCTTCCGTCATTCTTCTCCTCGCCGTGGCCGAGATACAAATGATCTCCAAGTCCTATCTGGCGCGCGTATTTAGCGAGCGACACAGACTGCACGAGCGCAGCTCTCATCTTGGTAAGGTCTCCCTCTGGCATATCCTTATAGTTTGAATAAAGGTATTCGCTCACTATTATAGAAAGCACAGAGTCGCCAAGAAACTCAAGTCTTTCGTTGCACGCAAGATGCACCTTCTTCGCTCTTAGCTCGTTGGCATAAGAGGAATGTGTAAGCGCCTCAATGAGTATTTTTTTGTTTTTGAACTCGTAGCCTATCTTCTGCTCGAGCTTTTCGTATTCAATACGCAAGATCTCACCTCTTTATATCAGGCATCGACCTCGGTATCCTCCGTCTTTGCCATTTTCTTTTGTTCTTTTCTGAAATTCAGAAGCGCAGTCATATCCGCGGATATCTCCTCGGTCACGCCGTTCTCCGCACAGAATATCGCCTGCTTGATAGCATTTTTGAACGCTCTCGCATCAGACGAGCCGTGCGCCTTGATAACCGGCTTTGCGATGCCGAGGATCGGCGCGCCGCCGTGCTCCTTGGGGTCATATTTTTTCTTTATAGCAGCCGCGTGGCTCTTTACAAACAGTCCCGCGATCTTTGTTTTCCAGTTAACATAGAAAAGATTTTTCATAACGCCGAGCATCATTTTTCCAACGCCCTCAACGGTTTTGAGAAGCACATTTCCCGTAAAGCCGTCTGTGACAAGAACGTCGCACACATCACGCGTTATCATATTCGCTTCAACGTTTCCGACAAAATTGATAAGTCCGGATTCGCCAAGTATCTTATATGCCTCTCTTTGAAGCTCTGTTCCCTTGATCTCCTCAGCGCCGTTGTTGAGAAGTCCGACACGTGGAGACTCTATCCCATGTATCTTTTTCATATAAACCGAGCCCATTACCGCAAACTGCTCAAGGTATTCGGGAGTTGTGTTGATATTAGCGCCCGAATCGAGAAGCAGCACGGGGGGATCCATAGGCAAAAGCGCCGCGATCGCGGCTCTGCGAACACCCGCAGCGCGTCTTACGATAAGCGAAGCTCCCGTAAAGAGCGCACCTGTATTTCCCGCAGAAACGAATGCGTCTCCCTCTCCGTTTGCCAAAAGCTTAAGTCCTATGCTCATAGAAGAATTCGCCTTTGAACGTGTAACGCAAAGCGGATCGTCCTCCATAGTTATGACCTCATCTGCGTGAACTATTGAGAAAGAGGAAAGATCAAGTCGGTTAGCCTCAGCTTCAGCTTTTATCTTAGCCTCGTCTCCAACGATCGTGTATTCTACTCCCTCTGTCTCTTTTGCGGCAGCACAAATACCCTTGATAAGCTCAAGCGGTGCGTTGTCTCCGCTCATTACATCTACAACTATTCTCATGATAAACCTCGCGGGATATTATCCCTTCAAGCCGTAAGCCACAGAAAGCTCGTCAGCAAGGCGGAGCGCACGATCAGCGTACACCTCATACTTTGCTCTCTTTCCGCCCTTTACTCGCTGTGCAAGTGGCTCTATTATTCCAAAATTCGCGTTCATAGGTACAAAGTCGCCCGTACCTCCGTTTGAGACGTAGCTCGCCATAGCGCCGAGCATTGTCGCCTTTGGGAAGCGCGCCGACTCCTCTCCAAGCACTCGCTTTGCCGCGTTGAGACCTGCGACAAATCCTGAGCCTGTCGATTCTATATATCCCTCAACACCCGTGATCTGTCCCGCAAAATACACGTCGGGACGCTCTCTCATAGAGTAAGTATCAGAGAGCAGGTTCGGGGAATCAATATAAGTATTTCTATGCATTATTCCGTATCTCAAGAATTCAGCATTTTCAAGGCCTGGGATCATACCAAACACTCTTTTTTGCTCGGGGAATGCGAGATGCGTCTGGAAACCGACGAGATTGTACATAGTACCCTCTTTGTTCTCGCGTCTGAGCTGTACCACCGCATAGCTCTCCTCTTTCGTTCTCGGGTCTACAAGTCCTACAGGCTTGAGAGGACCAAAAAGGAGTGTGTCGTGTCCGCGCTTTGCCATGACCTCAACCGGCATACATCCCTCAAAGACCTTAAAGTCCTTTTGCTGCTCACGGTCAAAATCCTTGAGCTCCGCCTCACGTGCGCTTATAAGCGCCTCCCAGAATGCGTCGTACTGCTCCTTGTTCATAGGACAGTTTATATAGTCCGCATCACCCTTATCGTATCTTGACGCAAAGAAAGCGACGTCCATATTGATGCTCTCAAAATCCACGATAGGCGCGGCGGCATCAAAGAAATGAAGTCCCGGACAACCGAGCGTATCCTTGATATACTGCGACATTTTGTCAGACGTGAGAGGTCCTGTTGCGATAACGGAAACTGTTCCCTCGTCTATCGAGTCAGCCTCGCCCTCTATCACCTCTATCATATCGCAGCTTCTTATTTTTTCTGTTATATATTCGGAGAAGAGCTTTCTGTCAACGGCAAGTGCCGAGCCCGCGGGGACTCTTGTGGCATCTGCCGCGCTCATTATCAGCGAGCCATATCGTCTGAGCTCCTCCTTGAGAAGACCAACTCCGTTGGTAACGCTGTCAGAACGCAGAGAGTTTGAGCATACGAGCTCCGCAAACCCCTCGGAATGATGAGCGGGAGAGAATTTGTGCGGCTTCATTTCAAAAAGTCGTACTCTTACTCCGCGACGTACCGCCTGCCAAGCCGCCTCGCAACCCGCAAGTCCCGCGCCGTAAACGTTTATAACACCGTTTTCCATTTTTCGCTCCCCCTCGCTCATAGTTTTAGTCGTTTGTCTTTACTTCCTCTGCCTGCTTTTTAAATCCGCAGGTCTTGTTATGGCACACAAGAGTTGCCTGTCCCTTCTTGCGGAAGAGTATCTCGCCGCAATTAGGACACTTCTCGTTTGTCGGCATATCCCAGGACGAGAAGTCACACTCGGGATACTTTTCACAGCTATAGAATACGGTCTTGTTTCTGCCGTTCTTCATAACTACCTTTGATCCGCACTTGGGACAAGGAACGCCGATATCTCTTGTTTTCTGCTTTGTGAAATCACATGCAGGATATTTTACGCATGCATAGAACGTGCCGAATTTTCCTGTTCTTTGAACCACGTCAGAGCCGCACTTCTCACACTTGAAGTCCGCAAGGATCGGAGCTTTAGCACTCTGCTTTTCTGCAGTCTCTTCCTCCTGGACCTCGGGTGCCTTTGTGAGCTTCTTTGTATTTCTACACTGAGGATAGTTCGGGCAAGCCGCAAACTTTCCAAAGCGTCCGTTCTTTACGACCATACGGCTTCCGCACTTCTCACAGATGAAATCTGTCTCCTCTGCGGGAACCTCGATCTCCGCGCTCTTGATCTTCTCCTCAGCCGCGTTGAGCTCGCGCTCAAAGCCGCCCCAGAAGCTTGTAAGAACGCTCTCCATCGTGTTCTTTCCGTCCTCAATGCCGTCAAGATCGCGCTCCATCTTTGCCGTAAACTTATAGTTTACGATGTCGGGGAAGCTCTCCTTCATAAGCTTGTTGGTGAGCTCACCGATAGGTGTGGGAACGAGCATCTTGCCCTCGCGCTTGACGTAGTTTCTCGCGATGATCGTTGTGATGATCGTGGTATAGGTGCTGGGACGTCCGATCCCCTGCTCCTCGAGGAACTTTATGAGAGACGCGTCGTTATATCTTGGGGGCGCGTCAGAAAAATGCTTTGCGGGATCGATAGCGTTCTGCTTTACGCTCTGACCCTCCTTAAGGTCGGGGAGACGGATATTCTTCTGCTCACAGACCTCGTCAAGTGAGCGAGCCTTGGAGTCGTCCTCGGTCTCCTCGTAAAGTGCCATATAACCGGGAAAATCTACGGTGTATGCGCTTGTACGGAAGGTATAGCCAGCTGATTCAAAATCAGCTGTAACAGTGCCAAGCGTTGCAGACTCCATCTGGCTTGCGACAAATCTGTCCCAGATGAGCTTGTAGAGCTTGAACTGATCGTTTGTAAGATACTTCTTTATCTTTGCGGGCTCGATATCAACTCTTGAGGGACGAATAGCCTCGTGAGCATCCTGCGCGCCTGCCTTTGCCTTATATACTCTTGCGGTCTTGGGACAATAATTATCACCGTACTTCTCGGAGATATACGCCTTTGCCGCGCTCTGCGCGTCAGCGGAAACACGGAGAGAGTCTGTTCTCATGTAGGTGATAAGACCCTGTACTCCGCCATTCTCGGAGCCGACGTTGATACCTTCGTAAAGCTCCTGTGCGATCTTCATTATCTTCTGCGACTGGAAGCCGAGTCTTCTCGATGCCTCCTGCTGCATTGTAGATGTGGTAAAGGGCGGTGCGGGAGACTTGCGTCTCTTAGCGCGCTTTACTGTGCTCACCTTGAAATCCTGACCCTTAACTGCATTTACGATCTTCATCGCGTCCTCCTCGCAGGAGAGAGACATCTTGCCCTGATCGTTTCCATAGAAACGCACGCTGAAGGGCTTGCCATCCTCACTTACGAGCTCGACGTCTATAGTCCAATACTCAACGGGTACGAACGCTCTTATCTCTTCCTCACGCTCAACGATTATTCTCGTTGCAACAGACTGAACGCGTCCTGCGGAGAGTCCGCTTCTGACGTTCTTCCAAAGGAAGGGAGAGAGCTTGTATCCAACGATTCTGTCAAGGATTCTTCTCGCCTGCTGGGCGTTTACAAGATCCATATCTATTCTCTTGGGAGCCTTGATAGCTTCCTTTACAGCGGTCTTTGTGATCTCGTTGAAGGAGATTCTCATAGTCTTCTCAAGCGGTATTCCGAGTGCCGTTGCGAGATGCCAGGATATAGCCTCTCCCTCACGGTCAGGGTCGGTCGCGAGAAATACTTTGTTTGCAGCCTTTGCTTCCTTTTTTATCTCTTTGATAAGGTCGCCCTTACCTCTTATATTGATATAATGAGCCTCAAAGCCATTTTCTATGTCAACACCGAGAGTACTTTTGGGAAGGTCTCTTACGTGTCCCTTTGATGCTATTACCTTGTAGTTAGATCCAAGATATCCTTTTATGGTTGAAGCCTTTGAAGGCGACTCAACTATTACAAGATTTGACATTGATTTAGTTCCTTTCTGGTATATGCTGGTATATGCAAATAGAGCTCCGCTCTATCATTTTCTTATGTAAGTTCCGCCCGGCAAGGACTCTGCAAGTCCGTAAAGCTCGAGCATTGTGAGCGCTGTTATAGCCTCTGCTATTCCAACTCCTGCAGAGGTAAACTCATCGGGAGAGACCGCTCTGTCTATCGGCATAAGAGAGAACACTCGCTGCGTAACAACGTCTAGCCCTTCAAGAACGCGAGCTGAGTTATCACTCTCACTCTGTCTTTCAGGCACGGCTTCGCTCTCTGCGATGTTTTTCGCACGCACGTCCTCTTTAGGCTCGGACTTTTTAATCACAGTCGCCTCGTTTGTATCGACTTTTGCCTGCGGTTCTGCGACGTAACAGATATCTGCCGACACTCCATAGCGCTTCAAACGCTTTATATCAAAGTCAGACGAGCTTCTGGAGAGCTTGAGGCCTCTGTAATTTATCACGTCGTGGTGGAGAAAATCGTAATACAGAATAATATCATCGGACGCTGTCACCACGTTAGCTCCGTTTTTGATAAGCTCGTTAGGTCCTTCAGAATTGCTCTCGTCAACGTTGCCCGGGAGCGCAAAGATATCCCTACCCTGCGACACAGCGTGACGCGCACTTATCATAGCACCGCTTGTGGCATTGCCCTCAACTACAAAGACTCCGTTTGAGAGCCCGCTGATTATTCTGTTTCTCTTAGGAAAATTCTTCCCCTGCGGAGGCTCGCCGAGAGGATACTCGGTGATGACTGCTCCGTGGTTTTCTATAAATCTTTTAAGCTTTGCGTGTGCTCTCGGATAAACGATATCGATACCGCAGCCGAGCACCGCAACTGTTGTCCCCTTTGCGTCAAGCGCGCCGCAAGCGGCTATCGCGTCGATTCCAAGCGCCATCCCGCTGATGACACAGATATTCGCAGAGGCAAGCTCATAAGATATTTTATACGCGCTCTCTGCTCCGTATGCGCTCATTTTTCTCGTGCCTACGACCGAAACGCCTATCTGTCTGTCAAAATTCGGCAGCTCTCCAAGGCAGTAAAGAATTGCGGGCGGATCCTCAAGAGTTTTAAGTCTTGCGGGATAACGCTCGTCAGAGTACGCGATTATCTGAACTCCGCTCTTTTTACAGTATTTCAAGGTTGAGTAAGCACGCTCAAGAGATTTTGACGCAAGCGCGTTTTTAAGTCGCTCGCTTATCCCGTCTATCGCACCGATCTCCTCGGTGTCAAGTCGGTATATCTCAAAGGGATTTTCAAACATCGAGATAAGTCGCGCAAACTCACGAGATGCAGGTCCGCACTTGTCCGCAAGCCATATCCAATAAAGGCTATCGTTATCCTTCACGTTTGTCCTCCCTCTCTCGGTCAATTTTAACCGAGCGTTTTCTTCATCTCCCACATAAGTATTACCGCCGCCGCTGCCGCGTTGAGCGACTCGACCTCGGCTCTCATTGGTATCATGACGCTCTCATCACTTGCCGCTATCGCTTCTCCCGAGAGTCCGTGTCCCTCGTTGCCGACAAGGAAGCAGTCTCCCGCCCTCAGCTCAAGTGTGTCAAGTGTTTTCGCATTATCGTCAAGCGCCGCCGCAAACACGCGTCTGCCCGTATCTCGCAGAGCGCGGATATAATCGCAAAAGATATCCTTGTCCACCCTGTCTATAGCAAGATAAAAGAGTCCTCCCATAGCCGCGCGAACGGTTTTGGGGTTATATACGTCTGCACAGTCCGAGCTGATGACTATTCTGTCAACTCCAAGCGCCGCGGCACTTCTTATCATTGTGCCGAGGTTTCCGGGGTCCTGCAAGGACTCTGCGATAAAGACGCACTCCGACTCTTTCGGAAGCGCTGCATTTTCTATTTTAACGATTTTTCTTATTTTGTCAATATATTTTGCTACAGTTATTATTCCCTCGGGCGATTTTTCCTGACTCAGCTTTTCAAAAACAGAGTCGGAAACGCGAAAAATCTTTTCTTCATCTATATTGTAAAGATCCTCCCCAAGTCGCGCCGATATCTCGGAAAAAGAGGTATCGCGGATATACACCGAGTCTATCTCTATTCCCTTTTGAATCGCCTCGCGGAGCAGCTTTATCCCGTCAAATCTGAAAAGAGACGTTGCTTCTCTATCCTTTTTATCGGAAAGAGCCGCGACCTTTTTTACTCTCGGGTTTTGCTTTGAGGTTATTATAAGCTCCTCTGACATATCCATACCTCCCATTTTTATTTGTCCTTAATACACCAAGAGGGTTGTTGCAAATAATTGCAACAACCCTTTTATAGCTCTGATTAAAGAGCAGCTTTTGCCTTTTCTGCAAGGGCTGCAAATGCTTCCTTACCGGAAACTGCAAGCCCTGCGAGCATCTTACGGTTGAGGCCGATTCCAGCGAGCTTCAAGCCGTGCATAAATGTGGAGTAGTTCATTCCGTTTGCCTTTGCCTGTGCGGATATACGAGTGATCCAAAGCTGACGGAAGT
>JAZOLL010000019.1:0-46595 GCA_045653105.1 Eubacteriales bacterium | reverse complement strand
TGTCGGGCTCGCCAATAATTCAGAACGGCAAAATTATCGGAGCTGTAACACACGTTATGGTGAACGACCCAACCTTTGGATACGGAATATTCATTGAAAATATGCTAAAGCAAATGGGAGATCTGGCAACTTAAAAACCGTAGGGGCGACTCAAAACGAGTCGCCCCTTGATTTATATGCAAATTTGTGCCCAATTTTTAAAACTTATTTTGCGAAAAGGTTTTTCTTAATATTTGCGAACTCTTCTTCGCTGATCACCTTCTGGTCGAGAAGCTTTTTCCACTTTTTGAGGTCATCCATACTGGGTGCGTCTGTGTCTGCGCCCTCAAATGCTTTCTGCTTAAGATCGGAAAACTCCTCTACTGTAAGTATACCGTCATCCTGCATTTCCTTGTAACGAGCAAGCTCGCCAAGGAGGCAGGTGTTCTTTGTTTCCTTTTCTGTCTTCTTTACAAATCCAAAGAAGTTGAGAAGAACAACAAACAAATAAATGATAGCTGCAAAAGCCATGATTATCATACCGATAGACATAACAAGTGTACCTGTGCCAAGTACAACTACTTCATATCCATCTTCTATTTCTATGGGAGCAAGCAAAATGTTGCTAAGACCAACTGCACCAAGGATAGCGCTGAAAGAATAGCCTATTATATTCAAGACCTTGTTTGCTGCGTTAACAAAAGCAAAAGCAAGAACGATTGTAAGCACACCGCTCAAAAGCATTTCAAATTCATACGCTTCTTCGGCAGTAAATACACCAAGCCAAAGACCTACGAGAGTAGTAAGGAAGCCGATGAAAAGAATAATCTTGTTAATTTCTTTTTTCATAAAAAATCCCCTTTGATATTTTTTGACACAATTTGCATGTGTTAAGTATATTATATTGCAACTTTTTAAGTATGTCAATAGATTTGTAAGTATTTACTTATTAAAAAATCAACATTTTTCCATCAACGATTGAGTTTATTTTGAAATTCAATTATCTTTTGCTTGACTATTCTATTATCAGTTGATAAAATATAAATATAGACAAAATAAACGAAAGAGGTGCAAGAATGCTTGACACTAAATCTCTTGGAAACAAAATAAAAGAGTTGAGAACGGCGCGCGGGCTTACGCAGAGCGCGTTTGCCGAGGAGCTTCACGTGAGCTTTCAGGCGGTATCAAACTGGGAGCGCGGTATAGCTCCGCCCGAGCTTGATAATCTTATGCGTATAGCCGCTTATTTCAATGTACTTATTGACGATCTTCTCGCCTCTGAGTCAGACACATTGATCCTTGGGGTCGATGGCGGTGGAACAAAGTGTGAGTTCGCCGTATCTACTCTTGACGGTGTAGTTTTACGCAGCTTCAAGCGCAGCGGCTGTAACCCCAATGACATAGGCTTTGACGCGTCATTTGATATCGTCAGTCAAGGCATACACGACATGCTGCTCGACTTCCCTTCTATCCGTGCCGTATTCTGCGGAATATCGGGAATAGCCTCGGGAAATTACGCTACTCGTATGCTTGAGGGATTAAAAGATAAATATCCCACATTGAAATTCAAAGTGCAAAACGATTCCGCAAATCTTTTCGCGCTTGACGATAGCGCTGATATGGCGGTGATAAGTGGAACAGGCTCTGTCGTGTTCGTGAAAAAGGGAGAGGACATTCTCCGCATCGGCGGTTGGGGTCATCTTTTTGACGATGCTGGCAGCGCATACAATATAGGTCGCGATGCCGTTGTAGTCGCGCTATCCGAGGAGGATTCCTTTACCTCGCCGAGTGCGATAACAAAGAAGCTAAAAGAAAGACTAAACGTTACTACCGCATGGGGTGCGATAGGCTCTCTTTACAATGGCGGAAAGCCTTATATAGCATCGCTCGCTGAGGTGGTTTTTGACGCGTATAGCGAGAGCGATTCAGAGGCTATACGAATTATAGACAAGAATGCAAAACGCCTTGCGGACCTTTTAAATCTCGGTGTGAGCATACACGGTGCAAAACCTAAAGCTATTGCCAGTGGCGGAATATTTGAGCACTACACTGAAGTTATGCTAAATCATATGGCAAAGCACACTGAGGTACAGCTTAGCATATGCAAGCTCCCTCCCATATACGGCGCGTGCCGTCAGGCACACAAACTTTTAGATACAGAAATAAACGAAAGTTTTTATAAAAATTTTGAGGAAAGCTACAAAGGAGATACAAAATGAGTATTCAGAAAACAGAGATGAGAAATCCCAAAAGCACACATCTTGATAAAATGAGCACAGTAGAGATGACAAAGCTTGTTATCAGTGCGAATTACGAGGCGGTACGCGCGGCTGAGGAGGCTGCAGAACAGATAGCGGAGGCGGTAGACGCTATAGCTTTGGCATTTGATGGCGGCCACAGACTCTTTTACGTAGGCGCGGGTACATCTGGTCGGCTTGGTGTTCTTGATGCTTCAGAGTGCCCTCCCACATTTGGAGTATCCTACGAACAGGTGGTTGGCATAATCGCAGGCGGTAAGGAAAGAATGTTCCGCGCGGGTGAGAATGAGGAGGACAAGTACGAAAACGGTGTTAAGGCCATTATCGAATACGGCGTTCAAAAGGGTGACGTTGTAGTTGGTATCTCCGCTGCAGGCGGTGCTAAATACGTTATAGGTGCACTTGAATATGCCAAGGAGCTCGGATGTGTGACTGTTGGTGTTTGCAACAACCCTGACACCGCTATCCTCAATGTAGCGGATATCAAGATACTTACCGATACAGGGGCTGAGGTCCTCACGGGCTCTACACGTCTCAAGGCGGGAACAGCGCAGAAGATAGTTCTCAATGCCCTCACGACCTGTGCTATGGCAAAGACCGGCAAGGTATATGAGAATATGATGATAAACCTTGCGCCCTCCAACGAAAAGCTAAAGCGCCGTGTTATAAGAATAACAGGTGAGATCCTCGGCTGTTCCGAAGACGAGGCAGTAGCTCGCCTTGAAGCTAATGAATGGAACATAAGACGAGCTGTAACAGCAACAGTCAAGGAGTAATAAAATGCTGAAAAGCAAAATAAAAAAGAAAAACGGACTTCCCTCTTTATACGTAGAGGGAGAGCCCACCTCTGCCATGGCTTACACAACTTATTTCGAGGAGCGAAGCTGCTGCGCGGATTTTTCGAATGCTGGATACAAGATCTTCTTTGTCAACGCGTCATTTACGACACTACCGATAAACAGCGCCGCGACGGGTTTTTCACCTTTCCGCATTGGTGTATTTGAGAACATGAAAGCACCCGATTATTCCGAATTTGAGCGCGAGATATACAGAACTCTCGCGGCTTGTCCAGATGCGGTGATATTTCCAAGAATCAACGTCAGTATGCCAAAATGGTGGATAGAGGCGCATCCCGAGGATACTGTACTTACACCCAAAGGCGGATACAGAGAAGCTTTGTTTTCAGAGCGTTTCAGAGAGGATGGAGCTAAGCTGCTCAAAGCATTTATTGAGCACGTAAAGGCATCTGACTATGCAGACCGTATCGGTGGCTGGCAGATATGCGGAGGGCAGACACAGGAGTGGTTCCACCACGATCTTGCGGGAAGCCTCGGCAAGGCGGCAGAAGAGCCCTACCGCCAATGGATAAAGGAAAACTACGGTGATGACAATGCCATACTTCCCTCACCCGATGATTTCATCTATCAAGGTGTTGCGGAGAACAAAAACGAAAACTCAAAGCGCTATTCTCTTTTCGCAAACGAAGAGGTTGCAAAAACGATAGATCACTTTGCAAAAATCATAAAAGAAGAAACTGAATTTTCACAGGTGGTCGGAACATTTTACGGATATTCGTTTGAGTCAAACAACACCGTACTCTTCGGCTCACACGCTCTGCGAGTGCTTTTAGATTCACCTAATATCGATTTCTTTTCCTCACCTAACGCCTACACAAACAACCGCGCGTTCGGTATCGACTGGTCGGATATGATGCCCGTGGATTCGGTAAAGCTTCACGGAAAGCTCCCCTTTATAGAGTGTGATATCAGAACCTATCTGACATGTGCAATTCAAGACGTGCGCCCCGGAGAATATCCCGACGGTATATACAGAACAAAAGACGGAAAATCCGTTTGGGTAGGACCTCCCACGTGTGAACTCTCTATATCGGCAATTCGCAAATCCTTTGCTCATCAGTTAACCAAAGGCTCTGCCATTTGGTGGTTTGATATGTGGGGCGGTTGGTATGACGATCCCGCACTTATGAGTGAGCTTTGCGATATGAAAAAGCTTTACGACGAGGATATTGCATCCTCTCAAAAGCACTCCTGTGCGGAGATAGCTTTCTTTGCCGATGAGAGAGGGTATTCAAATCTTTTTTCCCGTTCCCCCCACCTGCAAGGAATAAGAGACACGAGAACCGCTATGGGTAATATCGGCGCACCTTACGACGTGTTTACGGTAGAGGATGCCGAGCAGATCTTGAGCGGTTATAAAGCGGCTGTCTTTCCTTTTCCGATAGCCTCTGAGTATGGAGAGAGAGCTATGGCTCTTTGCAGGGAGCTTGGTATTCCCTATATCTCTGCTACACCAGATCATCCTGCACTCACGACCGAGGAAATACGTGAGTTTATCACAAAGAACGGTGTGCATATATGGAATGATTCTCGCGACGTTATATATGTGGGAGGCGGATACGTAGCGCTTCACTCGTCAAGTGGCGGTAAAAAGCAGATAAAATTGCCGAAAGTATTTAACGTAAGCGCTATATTTGGCGCTAACATTTCAGTAGAAGCAACCGATCTTTTAGAGTTTGAGCTAAAAGATTTTGAAACTGCACTTTTTAAGATCAAATAACAGAACCGCCGAGGCAATGCCTCGGCGGGTTTTGTCAGTATTTAATCACGTTGTGATCGTTATAAGGCGGCTTTTTTACAGCTTCAAAGTTCTCGTTTATATATAAGTATCTTGGGCAGGAGCTATCGTGATCGTTTATCACTCCGCACGCCTGAAGATGCGAATACACAGTAACAGTGCCAATATATTTAAATCCGCGCTTTTTTAGATCCTTTGCGATCTCGTCGGAAAGTCCGTTTGAATTTGGAATATATCCGTCTGGATGTCCATCATAAATGACGGTTTTGCCATCGGTATAGCGCCAAATATACTCTGAAAAGCTACCGAACTCGCGACGTATATCAAGAAATTTTTGCGCGTTATTTATAACGGCGCGTATCTTTCCAACCGAGCGGATCATCCCCTCGGTATTCATAATACGATCAACGTCAGACTCTGTGTATTTTGCCACGTGCTCAAAGTCAAATTCCTCAAAGCAGTCCCTGAATATCTTGCGTTTTTTCATAACAGTAAGCCAAGAAAGTCCGCACTGCATAGACTCAAGCATAAGATATTCAAACTGGCGCACGTCATCAAATACGGGCACGCCCCACTCGGTGTCGTGGTACTCCTCGAGTATTCTCTCACCTCTTGCCCAATTGCAGTATGACATTATCACTCACCCTTAAGATATGAAAGTATCTCCACGGCATTTGTATCGGGTTTTGCCTTTGGAAATACCTTTTCAACATAGCCGTTTTCGTCTATGATAAATGTGCTTCGCACAACGCCCATGCTTACCTTTCCGTAAAGCTTTTTCTCCTGCCATACACCGAAAGACTTGATAGCATCAAGCTCGGGGTCAGACAAAAGAATAAACGGCAAGCTGTATTTCTCAGCAAATTTCACGTGTGATGCAACGCTGTCCTTACTGATGCCGATAATTTCAGCACCTATATTTTTATATTCTTCAAATGCGCCCGCAAAAGCGCATGCCTGCCTTGTGCAGCCGGGGGTATTATCCTTAGGATAAAAGTAAACTACTACCTTTTTACCTATGAAATCAGAAAGAGATATATTGTTGCCGTTTTTATCTGCGAGAGTAAAATTCGGGGCTTTGTTTCCTACTTCCAACATGTCCTAATCCTTTCGTGTTTGAGCTTTATTATTTATATTAAACCACAAAAGTGCAAATATTTCAAGGGGTGTTGACTTGAAAGAAAAAGAATGTTATAATTTATTCGTCTATTCGTCTTGAAATAAAGCTTTTGGAGGTTTTATCCATGCAAATATATTTAGACAACAGCGCAACCACCGAGATATCCGACGTAGCGAAGAAAAAAGCACTTGAGGCGCTTGAAAAATACGGAAACCCGTCCTCTTTGCACCTTGTCGGACTTGAAGCGGAAAAGCTGGTATCCGAGGCGAGAAAAAATATTCTGAGTGCTCTTGGCGCAAAGAACAAAGGCGCTCTCGTTTTCACATCCTGCGGAACTGAGGCCAACTCGCTCGCACTTTTCGGTACAGCATTTGCAAAGGAACGCCGAGAAGCAAACCGAATACTCACCACCGACTCCGAGCACCCCTCAATCAGCCGCGCTATGGACCGTCTTGAAAAGCAAGGCTTTGAGATAGTCAAGATCCCCACCAAGGGCGGCGTTCTTGACATGTCTATGCTTGAGACTGCACTTGACAAAAAGATATTTCTCGCATCCTTTATGATGGTAAACAACGAGACAGGTGCGCACTATGACGTGGCTCGCGCATTCTCTCTTGTTAAAGAAAAATATCCGAATGCCATCACACACTGTGATGCCATTCAGGGATTTTTGAAGATAGCTTTTACCCCCGAGCGAATAAACGCAGATCTTGTTTCTATCAGCGGACACAAGGTACATGCACCCAAGGGCATTGGCGCGCTTTACATTTCAAACGAAATGATAAAGCAGAAAAAGATAGCTCCCTTTTTGGTTGGCGGCGGACAGGAATCGGGCTTCAGATCGGGCACTGAAAACGTAGTGGGTATCTCGGCTTTCGGCGCATCGGTTGCGGATATATATTCTCGTCTTTCAGCTGTGATATCGCATGTGTCAGCGCTCAGAGAATATGCCATAGAGAGACTTTCCACGCTTGACGTGAGTCTTAATATCCCCGAGGGCAACTGTGCTCCACACGTGATAAATATCACGCTTCCGAACATCAAGAGCGAGACTATGCTTCACTTGCTTTCCTCAAAAGGAATATTCGTATCAAGCGGTTCTGCATGCTCCTCGCACTCCGCTGCACCGAGCTCCGCACTCCTTGCTTTTGGACTTGACTCGCGCCGCGCCGACTCCTCTCTGCGCATAAGTCTTTCAGAATACAATACAAAAGAAGATATTGATGCCTTGATAGACGCTCTATCGCTTGGAATATCAACGCTTGTAAAGATCAAAAGATAAAAAATAGCTGTTGCACAAGCAACAGCTATTTTAATTTTCATATTCTTCGTTTCGTTTGACGGTATCTATAAATCCCGATCCCGTAAATATGTAATAGCCAAATATCTCTCCGCCGCTTCCTGTGGGGGCCGTAGTGCCATCGTGCTCTTTATAACTCATAGAGTTGCAGACAGGGTTTGCGATGATTCCCGTGATATACTTTTTATCGTCGTTATCGGTTGAAGTGTCGGGCTTAAAGCTATATTCTGATATTTTGGTTTTGAATGTAAATATAAGCGAGAAAATATTCTTGATGGGTCGCCTTATATAAAGGAATTTCTCACGGCTTTCAAACAGTATCTCACTGTTATATTTTCTGGATGTAAAAAAGTGCATACGGTAGGAATAGTGCGGTGTGTTGAGTACAAAATCTTCCTTTTCGGGAGACCATGAAAAAGATCTGAAGAATCCGCGCTTGAAGGAGAGCTCATAACCCTCTTTTTTTGCAAGCTTTTTAAGTTTTCTCAAAAAAGCGCGTCTTTTTCTTTGTGATCTTGTAATTTTGAAGATAATAAAAATACTTATCGGCAGATAGATGAATATAGCAAGAGGTCCACCGTAAATACAGGTCATAAGGAGACCGAGCAGGAGAACTATGCACATTGGAAGAACGATAAGACCTGCGGTTATTCTGTGAAGCGCCAGCTTTATTTTATTGATGAAGGGATACTCTTTCTTTGTTACTCCGTATGACCTGTAAAGCGGTACCGAATGATAGTCCGACACCTCGGGACGATCCTGCTTTTTCTCGCTCATAAACGATCTCCTTTCCTAAAAAACTTAAAGACAAAGGACGTCCTAATGCAAAGCATCCAAGACGTCCGTTATCATTTTTATTTTAGAATTACTTTGCGCTGTTCTCGAGTCTTCTCTTGAACTTATCAACGCGTCCGCCAGCGTCTACAAACTTCTGCTTTCCTGTGAAGAAAGGATGGCACTTAGAGCAAATTTCAACTCTGATCTCGCCGCCCTTTGTGGACTTTGTTACGACGCTCTCGCCGCAAGCGCACTTGATTACGCATTCCTGATAGTTAGGATGGATTCCCTGTTTCATTTTCTTGTTCTCCTCGTCTCTATTATTTCGATGTTCTTTGACATCGATTACACAAGTAGAGTTATTATATCATATTTTTTTTTAGAATGCAATAGTTTTTTCAAAAAATTTGTAAAAATATATAACTAATTTATTCTGCCGCTTCAAGCTCCACTCTGAGCTTTGCGATTATCTTTTTTTCAAGCCTTGAAATATAGGATTGTGATATTCCAAGCTTATCCGCAACGTCCTTTTGTGTCATCTCACGGCCACCTCGCATTCCGTATCTCAGTTCTATTATCTCTCGCTCACGCGCCTCAAGTGTTTCTACCGCGCGCCTTATAGCAGCTCTTTCCTCAAACTGCTCTATCTCGAAAACGATCCCCTCCTCCTCGTCACTTCCGAGTATATCGGAAAGCAGAAGCTCGTTTCCGTCCCAGTCCACGTTGAGCGGCTCATCTATCGACACCTCTGCCTTAACGCCTGCGGTCTTTCTTATGTACATAAGTATCTCGTTTTCAATGCAGCGAGAGGCATAGGTTGCTATCTTTATGTTTTTATCGCTTTTAAAGGTATTTATTGCTTTGACAAGCCCTATTGTACCAATAGACACGAGATCCTCTATACCTATTCCCGTATTCTCAAATCTCTTTGCTATGTAAACCACAAGACGCAGGTTGTGTTCTATCAGCTTGTCGCGGGCGCGAGCATCCCACTCAAGCTTATTTACCATCTCTGTTTCCTCTTCCCTTGATAGCGGCGCTGGAAGCACGTCTGGACCGTTTACGTAGTATATTCCCCCGCGTCTTTTCAGAAAGCGATTTTTAAGTTTATCTAAAAAAGCTATTAGCCTATCAAACACAGTATAACCCTCCTGTTCTATATTGCCATAGTTTGCGGAATGAGCGCTTGGTTTCCGTCAGCGCTGTTCTTTATATCCGAAAGAGCGATTATTGCATCTACCAAAACTTCTCCGTGTCCTTTGTCCACGGATATTTTATCGACCTTAATTCCTATGAGCATACCCTCTCCGCCCGCGGTCTTTATCGGTATGAGCCTTATACTTTTGGCATCCGAGCTTTTGAGATTTCTTATTCCCGAAATATCTCCTCTTTTAGCCACGTTGCATATCTCGGCGGAAAGTATGGGACGCATAGAATCAATGTCAACGATTATACAAGCTGCACCACTTATCGGGTCTTTCAAAAGATTTCCGCTGTCCGTCATACCTAAAAGCGATATCTTTTTGGAGTTATATGTAATACTTACCTGCGCGTTTTTTTGAACTGCTCTTTTCTTAAAAAGACTTCCACCAAGAATAGTTATACCTGCGCTTATAGCCGCAAGCGCACCGAACATCCATACCGACACACCGTCAGAACTTCCCTCTATAAGTGGCAGGTCAAGGCGGTTTAAAAGATTAAAAATTGCGGTCATAACTCCGCCGAGCATCATTGATATCGCTATATATACGAGTATGTAAAGCGGTAGTGAGGCATACTTCCCTTTAGACCTGAAGCAGATCGCACACATTAATGAGCAGACAGCGATATCTATTATGAAAGCGAGTATACTTGACACTTTTATAAAAAGCGAAAGCACCGAATACACCCCGCCGAGGGATGCCGAGATAAGGATCCTCAAAAGAGATATCTTTATCCCAAAGAATTTTCCCGCAAGGAAAAGGCACAGAAAATCCATACTGAAATTTATCAAAAACAGAATATCTACGTAAACCGTCTCTCCCATATCGCACCTCAACTTTATCACTTGATATAATTATAGCCCCCTGAATATGAATATTTTGTCTTATTCTGTGCTCTGAAAAGATTTTTAAAAAGAAAAACTCCTCTTGCGGATGCAAGAGGAGTTTTTCTTTATATCGATTTATCAGTTAGTGTAGTTATCAAAGTAACCCTGAACAAGAACAACGGGTGTTCCTTTGTCGCCGGAGCCACTTGTAAGGTCACACAGAGATCCGATAAGGTCTGTGAGCTGTCTGGGTGTTGTTCCCTGAGAAGCCATGTTTCCTACGAGATCATCGCCCTTTGCCTTAATGCTTGCAGAGATAGCAGCCTTGAGCTCCTCACCGGAAAGATCCTTAAAATCGTTATCTGCGAGGTACTTGAGCTTGAGCTCGTTGGGAGTACCGATAAGACCGTCTGTATATGCGGGAGAAACTACCGGGTCAGCAAGTTCCCAGATCTTACCCTTGGGATCCTTGAACGCGCCGTCGCCGTAAACCATTACTTCAACGTGCTTACCGGTTGCCTGCTTTATCTTTTCCTGGATATCGAGAACGAGAGCGCGACAGTCGCGGGGGAAAAGCTTCACCTTGTCCTCGGTAGACTTGTTAGAGCCGAGAAGACCGTAATTTGCGTTGTATCCGCTTCCGTTTATAGAAGCTGTCATTATATCGTCAAGACCGAGGACAATCTTCGCGCCTGCTGCCTTGAGTATTCTCTTTGTACGAGCACGAGTGTGTATATCGCAGGTGAGAACACAGTCTGTATAGTTAAGGATCGTCTTTGCCTGATTTGCAAATACTATCTCAACCTCTGCGCCGCAGGAGCGGATTATGTCGCTGTAGTACTGAACATAGTCAACACCGGTGAACTCGTGAACGTTCTCACCGAAAAGCTTGCGATAGGTCTCAAGATCGAGCACATCGGAGTAAGGATTTACTCCTGCCTCGTCGATCTTATCAAGGCTTACAAGCTCGTTTCCAACCTCGTCGGAGGGATAGCTGAGCATGAGAACTATCTTCTTGCACGCCTTTGCAATTCCGCGGAGACAGATAGAAAAGCGGTTTCTGGAAAGTATTGGGAAAATAACACCGATAGTCTCGCCGCCAAGCTTTGCGCGAACGTCAGCTGCGATGTCGTCAATAGACACGTAGTTGCCCTGCACTCTTGCAACAACGGATTCGGTTATAGAAATAACGTCTTTGTCACGGAGCTCAAAGCCCTCGTACTTTGCAGCCTCTAACACGCTGTTAGCTACTGCTTCTGCAAGGTTGTCACCCTCTCTGAATATGGGGCAACGAATACCTCTTGATACTGTACCAACTCTTCTGGTGTTCTGTTCCATCGAAATTCTCCTTAGTATAAGCAAAATTAGAGTTATCTTATTTCAACCAATTAGATAGTATATCATTTAGGCTTCTTCTTGTCAATAGTTTTTGTCAAAAAAAGTGAAATTTAAACATCAAAAAATAGTGGTATTTTTGATTATTTTGAAAAAACATCTTGACAAAATATCAAATAAAAAGTATAATAACAATGTTCGCAAAAATGCTGGTGTAGCACAGTCGGTAGTGCAGCTGATTCGTAATCAGCAGGTCGTGTGTTCGAGTCACATCACCAGCTCCAAAAGGTATAGCCTTTCTTCGGGCTATGCCTTTTTTGTTTTCATCAGATACTTCCCGTAAGCTCCTCTCTGTCGCGAAGTCTCTTTTTAACGGCTATTTTACCGCAAACGAGAGAAACGACAAGATAGAAAACTGTAAATATTATGAAAGCAAATATGTAGTCGAAAATACCGACAGTATTCCAAACGTCAGCTGAAAGATCCATACCGTGTTCAAAAACACCCGCAAGGTATTTAACTCCGCCGCTTATGAACGGGTGGAATCCTAAAAGCACAGAAAGAGCGAGCTGAAGAACAGCAGCGACGCCAAATCTTGCGGCAAATCCTCCCACACTGAACTCTGCTTTTCTGTACGACAAAAGGTATATAACAGTTCCGAGAATACCCGAAACGACTATGAGCGAAAGCACGAGTTTTGCGATATTCAGCGGAAAATACTCAAGGAAAACGAACGCGTCTATGATTTTTATCGCGATCGAGGTCACAAACATATTCATAAGGCACGCTGCAAAAAGATAAACAAAAGTTATGCCTGAATCTATTAAAAAGTTTTTCTTCATAAAACGCCTCCGATGAAAATAGATTTCATTGAGATAATTATATCACGCTGAAGATCTTTTTTCAATAGCTGTGAAAATGATTTTGGAGAAAATATGAAAATAAAGATAAGCTTTTTTTCGGCACTGATGCTCTTCTCGCTTTTGCTCACGCAAAAATATTATGCGCTGATCCCTCTCTTTGTGGCGTTTGTTCACGAGTGCGGTCATTTAGCGGTAGCTAGGATAAATCGTATAAAAATAAAGAGCCTTGATATAGGTATCTTTGGCGCTCGGATAAATCTAGACCGCAAGATATATTCCTACAGCGACGAGATATGGGTGTGCCTTGGCGGTCCTTTGATAAACCTTGTCTGTGCGGATATCGTGGCTATTTTTTCAAAACTCTTTGATATACGTTCCGAGGCGATAGACCTCTTTATTATTTCTTCGCTTTCTCTGGGTATCATAAATCTTTTACCTATAAACTCCTTTGACGGTGGGCGGATACTCTTTGGTATGATAGCAAAGAAGCACACACTCTCCACAGCTGAAAGGATCATAAACGTATCATCCTTTATATCCTTATTTTTGCTTTGGATAATATCGGTTTATCTTCTCCTTAAAACATCCGCCTCATTATCGCTTTTTGTGTTCTCCTTATCCGTATTTGCGACGATCTTTATATAAAAGCAGAATGCGAAGATAAAAAAAGAATTACAGAGATTTTGGGAGTTTTTTCGCAAGAATCTCGGATTTTTCGCAAAAAAGCGCAGATAACCGTGAATATTCAGATTTTTTTAAAGAATTTTCTAAAATATATTGCATTTTTTTGTGTTTTCTGTTACAATATTCGCAAGGATTTTATAGGCAGATTGCACACATATCTTTATGTTCCCACTGTCCTTTCATCCTGTATTTTTATACTTAAAGGGGTATTTATGCGGAATGAAAAGAGATTTGAAAGAAACTCAAACTGTTTTGGGCTCCTCTGAAGAGGTTACCGGAGCAGATGTGGCGGCAAATGAGAGCCAAAAAACAAACAAAATAATAGAGCTTAAAAACATTACGAAATCCTATGACGGCGAAGTGGTTTTGGACCAGATAAACCTCTATATCTGCGATAAAGAGTTTATCACGCTTTTAGGTCCTTCGGGCTGTGGAAAAACGACAACCTTACGTATTATCGGTGGTTTTGAGTCCCCCGATATGGGTGAGGTCTATTTTGACGGAAGCAAGATCAACGAGATCCCCCCTTACAAGCGTCAGGTAAACACGGTTTTCCAGAAGTACGCTCTCTTCCCTCATCTCAACGTATATGATAATATCGCGTTCGGTCTCAGAATAAAGAAGATCAACGAGGACGAAATAAAGGAAAGAGTAACAGAGATGCTCCGCCTTGTAAACCTTCGCGGATTTGAGAGAAGAAACGTAAACCGTCTCTCCGGCGGTCAGCAGCAGCGTGTTGCTATCGCAAGAGCGCTTATCAACAAGCCTAAGGTTCTTCTTCTCGATGAGCCTCTCGGAGCTCTTGACCTCAAGCTCAGAAAGGACATGCAGTTTGAACTTAAAAACATTCAGCTTCAGACAGGCATAACCTTTGTGTACGTAACACACGATCAGGAGGAAGCCCTCTCAATGTCGGACACCGTTGTCGTTATGGCTAACGGAAAGATCCAGCAGATAGGAACTCCTACCGACATCTATAACGAGCCTGTAAACGCATTCGTTGCCGACTTTATCGGTGAGTCTAACATCCTCGACGGCATTATGCTTGAGGACTATAAGGTTAAGTTAGCAGGACACACGTTCGATTGTCTTGACAAGGGATTTGCTAAAAACGAGCAGATCGACGTCGTTGTTCGTCCTGAGGATGTTGACGTTGTTCCCGTTGAGAAAGGCATGCTGACCGGCGTTGTATCCTCTGTTACCTTCAAGGGTGTCCACTACGAGATAATCGTTGACATCAAGGGATTCAAGTGGATGATACAGACCACCGACTACGTCGCCCCCAACGCAACTATCGGTCTTTACATAGAACCCGACGCTATACACATAATGAAAAAATCCGAATTTTCTGATATGTTCGGCGACTATTCTTCTTTCTCCGACGAGCTCGATCATCTCTCTGATGTTGAAGAAGAGGAGGAGTAAGATGAAACAACGTTCTCTCTTTTCCCGTATAGTAGGAACACCCTATATCGTATGGTCCTTGATGTTTATCATAGCGCCTCTCGTATTTGTGGTGTACTTTGCTTTTACGGACAGAAGCGGAGCATTTACATTTGAGAATATTCTCTCGCTGGGTTCCTATTCTGAAACATTTATCATGTCTATAGGGTTTTCTCTTATAGCTACAACGGTGTGTCTCTTGATAGGATATCCTTTGGCATACTGTATGTCAAAAATGTCAGAGCGCACACGCAGTATTCTCCTCGTTATGCTTATGCTTCCTATGTGGATAAGTCTTTTGATACGTACTTATTCCCTTATGGCGCTTCTCGACAACGGCGGAATCGTCAGCACATTCCTCACAAAGCTCGGCTTTGAAAAGCTCACCTTTATAGGAACAGACGGCGCGGTTATTCTCGGTATGATATACGACTTTTTGCCGTATATGGTGCTCCCGATCTACACCTCGCTCACAAAGCTTGACAATCGTTACATTGAGGCGGCATCCGACCTTGGATGCAACAGCATTCAGACACTTTTCAAGGTGATACTTCCCCTCACCGTTCCCGGAATAATCTCGGGAGTTACAATGGTATTCGTTCCCTCCATCAGCACCTTCTATATTTCACAGAAGCTCGGCGGAGGATCATTTGACCTTCTCGGTGATACCATCGAGAGACAGTTCCAGAATGCGATAACCTACAATACCGGAGCGGCGATATCTCTTGTTATGATGATACTCATTCTCCTCTCCCTCGCAATAATGAACAGATTTTCAGATAACGAGGAGGAGATAATAGTATGAAATTCTTGTCAAAGTTTTATATTCTTCTCATATTCCTCATTCTTTACGCGCCGATCATCGTTGTTGTACTCTTTTCCTTCAACGAATCGGGAAGCCTTAGCAACTTTTCCGGATTTTCGCTTTACTGGTATCGCGATCTTTTCAGGAACAGCGAGGCTATATCCGCACTTAAGAACTCGCTCTTCCTTGCAGTGTCCTCCTCTGTGCTTGCTACAGTTATAGGAACACTTGCGGCATCCAGCATAGCGCACTCCAAGAGCAAGCTCTACAAGAGAACTATGAAGAGCGTCTCCAACATACCGATGATGAACCCCGATATCGTTACCGGTGTATCGATGATGCTTCTCTTTGTAGGTGTTGCGTCCATGCTAGGATACGGCGACTGTCTCGGTATGTGGACTATGCTTTTGGCCCACACCACTTTTAACTTGCCCTATGTTATACTTTCGGTTCTTCCAAAGTTCCAACAGATGGACAAGCATCTTGTCGAAGCGGCGCTTGACCTTGGCTGCACACCCGCGCAGACCTTTTTCAAGGTGGAGTTTCCCTGCATCCTCCCCGGTATAATCTCGGGCCTTATGATGGGCTTTACACTCTCGCTTGATGACTTTGTAATAAGCCATTTCGTCAGTTCCCCCGACTTCAAAACGCTCCCCCTTTACATCTACAACCAGACGGCGCACGAAGTAAAGTTCAGTATGTATGCTTTATGTACGCTCATGATAGTAGTCATACTTGCTCTCCTTATAGCTGTCAACGTGGCTAACAACCGCAAGGACAACAAAAAAGCTCAAGGAGGTACAAAGTAATGAAGAAAAAGATATCCTTTATACTTTTGTTTTCTATGCTTTTTATGCTCATAGCCCCTGCACTTTACGGATGCGGCTCAAAGAGTGACGCTATCACACTTTACGTGTACAACTGGGGTGAATACATATCCGACGGCTCTGACGAAACTATTGATACAAATGCTGAGTTTGAAAAGTACTGCAAAGAGGTACTCGGGCTTAACGTAAAGGTCAATTACTCCACATTCTCAAGCAACGAGAGTATGTATTCCAAGATAAAGAGCGGCTCTGCCGTATATGACGTTATAGTACCCTCCGATTACATGATTCAGAGAATGGTTGCTGAGGATCTTTTAGCTCCTCTTGATCTCTCAAAGATCCCGAACTATCAGTATATAGACGAGAAGTTCAAGGGAGATAACGTATATTACGAGGACGATACGGATAACGTTTATTCTGTTCCTTATTTTTACGGCATGATAGGAATAATCTATAACAGCGAGATCGTCGCTCCCGAGGACGTAGTCAATGAGAGCTGGGATCTTATGTGGAATCCAAACTATACGAGAGATATACTCCAGTTCAACAACAGCAGAGATGCTTTTGGAACAGCGCTTTATTCTCTCAAATATGACGTAAACAACGCGACAGATGAACAGTGGCGTGAGGCGCTTGAAAAGCTCAAAGCTCAAAAGGAGCTTGTTCAGGGTTACGTTATGGATGAGATATTCAACAAGATGAAGAGCGGCTCCGCTGCTATTGCCGCATACTATGCAGGAGACTATTTCGCGATGCACGATGATAATGAAGCGCTTTCCTTCTACTACCCGAAGGAAGGAACAAACTCTTATATCGATGCTATGTGTATCCCAAAGAACTCAAAAAACTTTGATCTCGCGTCAGAGTACATAAACTTTATGTGCAGCGAGGAGATCGGAGTAGCGAATGCGGAGTACACCTACTATGCATCTCCGCTTACAACCGTTGCGGACAATGCCGAATATCAGGAATATATGATGGACGTTCATCCTGATGCGATGAACATTCTTTACGGCGAGATGAGTGAGTCTGTTCCCACACAGGCATATCTCAATCTCTCTCCTGACAAGCTCGTTTTGCTCAACGATCTTTGGGAAGATCTCAAAATTGAAAGTAGCATAGGAACGGGAATATACGTATGCTGCGGAGTTATTCTCGGCACACTTATCCTGCTTGCCGTAACAACGGCTATAAAGAAGCGCAAACGCGCTAAATACTACGACTAATTTATATTTTTATTCATAGGGCTGTTTCGCTTTTGCGGCAGCCCTTATGAAATTATTTCACATCGGAGGGACTCTATGCAGTCTAACACATCCGCAAAGATACGTCTTATTCTTTCTATGACTATCTTTGGTACGATAGGCATATTCAGAAATTATATCGACCTTCCTTCAAGCTTTATCGCTATGGTAAGAGGAATAGTCGGTATGCTCTTTCTTCTCTTGGTCATACTCGTATTCAAGAGAAAGAACATAAACTTCAAGTCTATAAAAAAGAATCTTATCCCTCTGCTCTTATCGGGCGTTTTTATCGGAATAAACTGGATACTGTTGTTTGAGGCATACAGACACACCACCGTATCCACGGCGACACTTTGCTACTATATGGCGCCTGTTTTTGTGATACTTCTCTCACCCGTAATATTCAAAGAGAGGTTTACACTAAAAAAATCCCTTTGCGCGCTTGCTGCTGTGCTTGGAATGTTTATAATCTCGGGGATCTTTGGAGACGCTTCTTCAAACGTTACAGGGATATTCTTAGGACTTGGCGCGGCTGTATTTTACGCAACCGTAATTATACTCAACAAGTTTATAAAGGATATCGAGGACGAGGAAAAGACTATGGTCCAGCTCGGTGCGGCGGGTATGTCAATTCTTCCGTACGTTTTCCTCACCGAAAGCGTTGCGGCACTCTCTCCCGATTCTACGTCTCTTATTCTGCTTTTCGTGGTAAGCATTCTTCACACCGGAATTGCATACACACTTTATTTCGGAAGCATCGGCAATCTCAATGTCCAGACCGCCGCTATCTTCAGCTATATAGATCCCGTAGTAGCGCTTATCCTCTCGGGAGTTATCCTTAAAGAGGAGTTTACTCTCCTTCATTTAATAGGAAGTATTTTGATCCTGGGCGGCGCTTTTATCAGCGAAATGCCATCTAAAAAAGATTTAAAAGAAAAACAAAAAAACTCTTGACAAAGATATATCTCTATGGTATAATTGTAAAGCATTTTACTTTACACCTAAAATCAGGAGCTTAAAATGTTTGAAAAAAACCTTCAAATAGGATATCTCTTGGATTTTTACGGAGATATTCTTTCTGAAAGAAAGCGCTCTGTTATGGATATGTACTATAATGAGGATCTTTCTCTTTCCGAGATAGCCGCAGAGATAGGAATTTCCAGACAAGGTGTGCGCGATATGATAAAAAAGACCGAGGATGAGCTTTTCTTTTACGAACACAAGCTTGGTCTTGCAAAAAAGCTTAAGACCGTTGAGGAATACGCAAAGAGACTTAATGACAGAGCTACTGCCTTGAATCTTCCGAGTGATTTTTCAGAGGATCTTCAAAAGCTTACGGAAATAATAAAAGAATAACAGTTTTGCTTTGATCAAACTAGCGAAAGGAAGGTGACGTTTATGTTTCAAAGCTTAAGTGAAAAACTTGAAAATGCCTTCAAAAAATTCAGAAGCAAAGGAAAACTTACAGAGGCCGATGTCAAAGCGGGAATGCGCGAGATAAAGCTTGCACTTCTCGAAGCTGACGTCAACTTCAAGGTCGTTCGCGACTTTATAGCTGTAGTATCCGAAAGAGCTGTTGGCACAGAGGTGCTTGAATCTCTCCTCCCTGCCCAGCAGATCGTTAAAATAGTAAATGAAGAGCTCACCAACCTTATGGGTGGCTCTCAGTCAAAGCTTACGATATCCTCAAAACCTCCTACGGTAGTTATGATGGTAGGTCTTCAGGGTGCGGGTAAGACAACACATGCGGGAAAGATCGCGGGTCTTTACAAAAAGCAAGGCAAGCATCCTCTGCTCGTAGCGTGTGACATTTACCGTCCCGCAGCTATCAAGCAGCTCCAGATCGTTGGTGAAAAGCTTGATATTCCCGTATTTACAATGGGAGACCAAACATCTCCTGTAAAGATAGCTGAGGAAGGCGTTAAGTATGCTATATCCAAGGGCTGCGATATGGTCTTCATCGATACAGCGGGTCGTCTGCATATTGATGAGGAGCTTATGGAGGAGCTCAAGAACATCAAGGCGACTGTATCCCCCACCGAGATACTCCTCACGATAGATGCGATGATCGGTCAGGATGCGGTAACGGTTGCTAAGACCTTTAACGAGCTTCTTGACATCACGGGCGTAGTCCTCACCAAGCTCGACGGTGATACCCGAGGCGGTGCGGCGCTTTCTGTAAAACACGTCACAGGCAAACCTATCAAATTTGTGGGTACAGGCGAAAAGCTTGATACTATTGAGCCGTTCTATCCCGACAGAATGGCATCTCGTATTCTTGGTATGGGAGACGTTCTCTCTCTTATAGAGAAAGCCGAGCAGGCTTATGACGAAAAGAAGGCCGCGGAACTTGAGAAAAAGATAAGAGAGTCCACTTTCACTCTCGACGATTATCTCGATCAGTTCGCACAGCTTAAAAATATGGGCAGCCTTGAGCAGATAATGGGCATGATGCCCGGAATGAATTCCGGCGCTATGAAGGACGCGAAGATAGACGAAAAGGCTATGGCGCGTACAGAGGCGATAATCAAGTCTATGACAAAGCGCGAGCGTGAAAAGCCCGAGATACTCAATGCATCCCGCAGAAAAAGAATTGCGGCGGGAAGCGGAACAAGCGTTGAGGACGTAAACAAGCTTCTCAAACAGTTTGAGCAGACCAAGAAGCTCATGAAGCAATTCTCTAACCCGAAAGCCCTTGCGAAATTTGGAAGGCGCGGAAATATGAAAATCCCATTCTAAATAATGGATTTTATAAATTAAGTTAAAAATTTTTATATTTAAATTTTGGAGGAAACTAAAATGGCAGTAAAAATCAGACTCAAGAGAACAGGCGCTAAGAAGGCTCCCACATACCGTGTTGTTGTTGCAGACAGCCGCTCTCCCAGAGACGGTCGTTTCATCGAGGAGATCGGTCACTACAATCCTCGCACAGAGCCCGTTGAGATAGTTATCAACGCTGAAAAGGCTCAGACTTGGATCAAGAACGGCGCACAGCCTACTGAGACAGTTAAAGCATTGCTTAAGAAGTCCGGTATCGTTGACTAATCCTCAAGGTGATCAACATGACCGATCTTAAGGAAACTTTATACGGCATTGCAAGAGCGATTGTTGACAATCCCGATGAAGTATCCGTTATCGAGTTTGACGGAGAAAAAGAAGTAAAGCTTATACTCAGCGTCGCTGAATGCGATATGGGTATGGTCATCGGTAAGGGCGGAAAAATCGCAAAGGCTATCCGTACTGTAATGAAGGCGGCTGCGGCTACTGACGGCAGACGCGTAAACGTTGAGATCAAGGACTGATCCTTGCTCCCACAAAAACAAAAAGAGCCAACATACAAATTGGCTCTTTTTGTTTATAAAAAATACGGGTAAAAAATGAACACAGAACTTTATAACAGCACTATAAGAACTATAAAAGATGTCTCACGGCATGCAAAAGCTGAGCTTGAGGGTTATCTTTCCTCGCTCGGCGAATTTGATCCGCTAAAGCTATCCTTTTCATTTGAAGAGATAAAGGTGGCACATAAAAAATACAGGGCTTATCTGTCTACTCTTTTGAAGGATATAGATGTGCTTGATTCAGCACTCGTTAGTATTTCCCGACTTATGTCAGAGCTTGATAAAGAAAATGACATAGAGGGCGTAAAAGAGCTTTCTAAAAAGTTTGAAGCGTATATATCATGGAAAAATGCCGCAGGTGAGTTCATAACAAAGGCAGACGATATATTCAAAAACAAGGGCGAAAAATTTGGGCTTTCAAAGAATGTTTTATACGTGAGAAGCTTTATTTTAGCCACAGATAATTTTATATCCGAGATAGATAAATAATAAGCGAAGAAGTCGCACAAACTAAATCCAAAAACTACGCGGAGGATTTTTAGTTTGATAAATATAAGAAAATGCGCCATTATCGGTTGCGGTAACGTTGGCGCGACCACGGCTTACTCCTTAGCTCTCAGCAGACTATTTTCGGAGATACTTCTCATAGACATCAATAAGCAAAAGGCAGAGGGTGAGGCAGCAGACATAAATCACTCTCTGCCCTTTATTTCGCCTATGGATATCTACGCGGGAGATTATCCTGATCTTCACGATGCGAATATCGTTATAATAACGGCGGGCGCGGCGCAGGAGGTGGGAGAATCTCGTATAGATCTCGTCGGCAGAAATACGCAGATATTCAGAAATATAGTTGAGAACGTAATAAAATACAACACCGAGTGCATTCTACTCGTGGTCACAAATCCAGTGGATATTCTGACCTATGCCACATTAAAAATATCCGGCTTCCCTGCCTCTCGAGTTATAGGCTCTGGAACCGTTCTTGACACCGCGAGGCTTAAATATCTGCTTGGCAGTCACCTTGACGTCGACCCTCGCAACGTACACAGCTTTATAATAGGTGAGCACGGAGATAGCGAGCTTGCGGTTTGGTCAAGCGCCAATATCTCGGGAATAGATCTGAATAAGTTTTGCGGAGAATGTGAGCGAAGCTGTAGCTTTACGGATATCAAGGCTATATTCGACGACGTTAGGAACAGCGCTTACAAAATAATAGAGTCAAAGGGCGCTACCTATTACGCGATAGCGGAGTCTGTACGCCGTATAGTCTCTGCTATAATGCGAGACGAGGGTACGATCCTCACGGTATCCTCATATATAAACGGTCTTTACTCGCTCTCTGATATCTGCCTTGGTGTTCCCTGTATCGTTGGTCGGAACGGTGTCAAAAAAGTCCTTGAGATACCGCTCGACAAGGAGGAAAAAAGACTGCTCCATGAATCTGCCGATAAGCTGAAGGCTATAATATCCACATTAAAGCTTTAATTTACAAACGGCTGTAGAAATAAGCGACAGCCGTTTGTATTTTATTATTGAAAAAGATAAAAATGTGTGATATAATGGTTAGGAATTATTATGTTCGGAGGTGTCTTTATGAGCCAGGATTCTTGGAAGAAATTATATTCGGACGCTTGCGCGTGTACCGCGTGTGAGCTTTGCAAAACAAGGACTAACTGCGTTTTTGGAGTTGGCAACAGATCAGCAGACGTTATGTTCATAGGAGAGGCCCCCGGGGATAACGAGGACAAGACCGGTGTTCCCTTTGTGGGACGCGCAGGTCAGCTTCTCGACAAGTTCCTTTTTGCGGTTGACATACCCAGAGAAAACGTTTACATCGCAAATATTCTCAAATGCCGTCCGCCGAAGAACAGAGATCCGCTCCCCGCAGAAGAGGATGCTTGTATAGACTTTCTTCGCAGACAGGTCGCTCTTATTCAGCCCAAGGTTATCGTTTGTCTCGGCCGCATATCCGCAATGAGACTTATAAAGCCTGACTTTAAGATCACCAAGGAACACGGAAATTGGTTTATGAAGGGCAACTATCTCATAACTGCGGTCTATCACCCTGCTCTGCTTTTGCGCGATCCGAGACGAAAAGAAGAAATGCTTGAGGATATGAAAAAGATCAAGGCAAAGCTTGATGAAAACAATATTGAAATATAAAGTCTAAAGGTGTCGCATATGCCGTTTAATTTTACTTCTCTGCTCAATACAGTTGCCACGTTGTTCATACTCATGATGGTTGGCTTTGTGGCTTCAAAAGCAAAAATAGTGGACGAGGTTGCTTCTAAAAAGCTATCCGACTTCGTTCTCAAAATAGGAAACCCGTTTTTGATATTTTACTCAATCATAGGAATAGAGTTCTCGACGGAAAATCTAAAGCTTGGATTTTTCACGCTTATCGCAGGACTTCTTATACATATACTCCTCGCGGTCGTTGCTTTCTTGATCGCGTCAAAAATGAAGGACAAAAAAGAGAGAAAAATATCCGAGTTCACTATGATATTCGGAAACGTAGGCTTTATCGGTCTTCCTATAATCAACTCTCTTTTCGGAGCGCAAGGACTTTTCTTTGGCGCGTTTGTTGTAGTTGGCTTTAACATATTTATATGGACTTGGGGAATCTCTATATTTGCAAGAGGACGCGAGGACATAAAACTTACCGCGAAAAAGATATTCATCAATTACGGAACAGTTCCAAGCTTTATCGGTATTCTTGTTTACTGCGCAAAATATTTCTTTGAGCTTCCCTCTTTCCTTTATACGAGTGCATCCTATCTCTCAAGCATCTGTACACCCATTACTATGATAATAACCGGAGCTCTTTTGGCAAGGCGTAGCCTAAAACAGATATTCCTCACACCAAAGGTTTATTTTGTCACAGCTATCAAGCTTGTTGCAATGCCGCTCCTTGTATGTACACTTACCTCGCTCATAGGACTTTCCGATATGTGGGTGCTTTTCTTTACCGCAATGATCGCTATGCCCTCTGCCGCTATGGTATCTATGTTTGCAACGGTTTACGACGTAAATCCCGAATATGCCGCGCAGATAGTCGGTACGACTTCTCTCCTTGCGATGGGAACCATCCCACTTGTGCTTTTAATAGCTCAAAAAATAATGATGTTTATATAAAAAACAGACCTCAAACGAGGTCTGTTTTTTATTTTATTCAAGCATATATTTTATTTCAACGTCGCTCTTTATCTCATACATAGCCTTTATAGACGTGCTTATGAAAATGATACCTGCGATCATACAAAGTGCTCCCGCGAAACCGTATTTTTCTGCGAAGAAGATATAAAAAACATCTGCAGCCGTCACAAGCATTGCTCCAATAATTACATACACGAGCTTTGTTGCGGATTCCTTATGATATTCGGCAAGCTTTTCGGCACTCTGTGCATTTGCGCTGCCGTAAACAAATCCCGTATGATCTGTTATGACCTGATAGAGCGACAAAACAAACGCATATGCCAAAACAATAAATGCTACCGTGCTGAGCGTTTCTGCTGCACACATAATTATGTAGCAACGATACGCCTCAACGCTTCTGAATATCGCGGTGTAATAATACTTATCGTAAAAGATAAACTCAACAACGTAAGCCACAAGAGATATCACAAGATATATCCACGCGGACACACTCAAAAACCTTTGAGCTTTTTTGTTGCACTTTTTAATGAATATAGAGCCGAGCAGGAAAAGAATTGCCGCTACAAAGTCGGGCAAAAGATTGAACTTTTCCATGCGTCCAAAGTCATTCAGACGAATATCTATAACAAAGATAAGCGCGAAGAGGAAAAGCGAAAATGCAACGCCCAGATTGAATTTGACCTTGATTCCCTGCTTTGCGAGAACTTCTTCGTTATATTTCTCCGTAAGAGACTCCTTGAATTCTACATCCTTATTGAGTCTGCGGAAATATTTGATAAACTTTACCATCCAAGAGATGCCAAAAGCTGTAACGAAGATGAAAGCCATTCCTCTCATAAGTCCTATAAACTCGTACATATGACCGACGGGGCTGTCGTAAGCATAGGAATACTGAGAGAGGGTCGCGAACTCGGGCAGAAGCGTCACACCTGCCTTTAAAACAAGGAAGAAAAGCGTTGCGCGTTTTATGCGCTCGGTATGCGATTTGTCACTTCCCCGCTTCTTTCCAAGAACTGCGGTGTTTTTATGTAAAAATCCAAGCGACTGAAGTCCACCGAAAAGGTCGCTATAAGCAATATACAGAATAGTTACCTCAATGACCGCAAAAACAAAGGTCATCAAAAGTGTTCCCGTACTTTGCTCATCGGGGCGCTTCAGTCCTACAAGCCATATAAATGACACAAACTTAAAAAGGCCTACAAGTATCATATATCTGAAGTTCTTTGCCGCCTTTGCAATATCCTCACTCAAGAAAGAAAGGTTTACAAGTGCGATGCTCATAATGATATATCCGATAACATCGGGAATTATATCTATGATATTTATATTTGAGTTAAAGAGGAACGCAGATGCTATGGCTATAGAAGTAAATCCAAAGCTTATGCCTTTCTTCTTTTTATCGAGTGTCATATAAAAGACCTCCGCCTAAAATCATTTGTTCTTGTTTCTTTTACGCTCTGCACGTCGTTCTGCTTTTTCTTTTTTATAGATCTCGTCTCGTTCCTTTGCTCTTTGTTGCTTTGCATCGAGTTCGGCTCTGATGTTGTTTATAAAGGCAAATCTGGAGGGCTTTCGCTCCATCTCAACGTCTCCCTCATCGCATATATGTGAATAGCAGGAAACGATAAGACAAAGGTCAAGAATTATCCAAGCAAAGTTTAAAAGGAGTATGGGAAGTCCCATGGTTTTGCTATAAAGCTCCTTTATAGGCAGCGGAAGCATACCCACAACGTAAAGAACATAATAAGCACCTATAAAGAAAAGATTTCTCATAGAGCTTATCTGTATTTTATCTACCTCTGTCTCCTTTGCAATAGCCTTTATCGCCAAAAGTAAAAATACGTGATATACAAGCACTACTGCCGCCTCTGCGTAAATAAAAATATCAGAAGCCATACCGTCAAGTATCGGGAAAAGATCATCAACAACCTTTACTGCAGACATAAGAGCTAAAACGAGAGAGGTGTATTCGGCAAATACGAATTTCTGACAATAATCAACAAGCTTTTTTGCGGAATAAGCCATTATCAGATATCCCACAAATCGGAATGCCGCACCAAAGGTATTCAGTGCCATTATATACGTAACAAAGTATCCTAAAAACAGTATTCCAAATCCCATTGGTACGTCCTCCTATAAATTATCTTTTATCAGTTGTCCTGATTTGCAGGCGCGCCACAGCACTTTTTGTATTTTTTACCGCTTCCGCAGGGGCAAAGATCGTTTCTGCCCACCTGAGCCTGCGCCTTTTTATTTACACTTACCTTTTTGGTCTGCTTATTTACAGAGCCCTCAAAGCCCTCCTGAAGAGGCTTTGCAAGCTGAACTCTCTTGACATCGGGAGTTTTTACAGTAACGGAAAGTATCATTCTCGCGGTCTTTTCTCGTATCTCCGCAATCATAGCGTCAAACATATCCGCACCCTGAAGTCTGTACTCGTTGACGGGATCTCTCTGAGCGTAGGACTGAAGACGAATGCTTCCCTTGAGATCATCCATAGCGTCTATCTGCTCCATCCAGCTTCTGTCAACGTTCTGAAGAAGGATAGCTCGCTCAAGCTCTCTGAATCTCTCCTCGCCGACAAGATCCGCCTTTTCCTCATAGATATTCATCGCTCTGTCGCAAAGCATATCTATTATATCGTCTTTATTTAGCTTCTTATATTCCTCTTCGGAATAATTGAAGTCCTCGGAAGTTGTGAGAAGTCCCTTGTAGTTTTCACGAAGTCCGACAAAGTCCCAGTCAGTCGCATTTTCACCCTGGAGGAATCCATCAGCGGTAAGGACTATCGTATCGATTATCATCTTGCGGATAGTCTCGCTGATATCCTCACCGTTGAGCACGTCATTTCTCTGCTTATAGATAAGGTTTCTCTGCTGGTTCATAACATCGTCATATGTGAGGACGTACTTACGGCGCTTAAAGTTCTGGTCCTCTATACGCATCTGCGCGTTTTCTATGGTGTTGGAGAGGATTCTCGCGTCTATGGGAGTATCCTCGTCAAGTCCAAGTCTGTCTACGATACCTATGAGTCTGTCAGAGCCGAAGAGTCTCATAAGGTCGTCCTCAAGGGCAATAAAGAATCTCGACTCACCGGGGTCACCCTGACGTCCAGAGCGTCCTCTGAGCTGGTTGTCAATTCGTCTGCTCTCGTGTCTCTCTGTACCGAGTATGAAAAGGCCTCCCGCCGCTCTTACCTTATCCGCTTCGGGCTGTATTTCAAGCTTATATTTCTGATAAAGCTCCTTGTATACCTCTCTTGCTTCCTTTACCGCTTCGTCGTCTATTTCGGCAGTTCCCGTAGCCATCGCGATAAGCTCTTCGGGGATCTCCATCTTGCGCATTTCACGCTTTGCCATATGCTCGGGGTTTCCGCCAAGCATAATGTCGGTTCCACGTCCTGCCATGTTGGTGGATATGGTTACCGCTCCAAGCTTACCTGCCTGCGCTACTATCTCCGCCTCTTTATCGTGATATTTCGCGTTGAGCACGGTATGCGCTATACCCTCTCTGCGAAGTCTTCTGGAAAGCTCCTCCGACTTATCAATAGAAACCGTACCTACAAGCACAGGCTGTACCTTTGCGTGACACTCCTTGATCTGCTCGATAACGGCTCTGTACTTTCCGTTTATGCTCTTATAAACCACGTCGGAATGGTCTATTCTTATCATAGGCTTGTTGGTGGGTATTTCAACAACGTCAAGCGCGTAAATTTCTCTGAACTCGTTGTCCTCGGTAAGTGCTGTACCTGTCATACCCGAGAGCTTTGAGTACATTCTGAAGTAGTTCTGGAATGTGATAGTTGCGAGAGTTTTGTTCTCGTTTTCTATCTTAACGCCCTCTTTTGCCTCTATTGCCTGATGAAGTCCGTTTGAGTATCTTCTGCCGGGCATAAGACGTCCTGTAAAGGCATCAACTATCATAACACCCGACTCGTTTACAACGTAATCAACATCGAGCTTCATAACACCGTGAGCGCGGATCGCCTGATTTATATGGTGAGCAAGCTCAGAGTTCTCGGGGTCGGAAAGATTTTCAACACCAAAAAACTCTTCTGCCTTCTTAGCGCCGTTTGAGGAAAGGATAGCGTTGTTTGCCTTTTCATCAACGATGTAATCGGCATCTATATCGTCATAGGTCTCTTTAGAGTCCATTTCCTTGATAACGTACTTTTTGAGTTTTCTTACAAACGCGTCAGCTCTGTCATACATATCGGTGGATGCCTCGCCCGCACCCGATATGATAAGAGGAGTTCTCGCCTCGTCTATGAGGATAGAGTCCACCTCGTCAACGATTGCAAAGTTGTGTCCTCTCTGAACACATCTCTCCTTATATACGACCATGTTATCACGGAGGTAGTCAAAGCCAAACTCGTTGTTTGTTCCGTAGGTGATATCCGCCTGATAAGCCGCTTTCTTCTCCTCGGGAGTAAGTCCGTGAACTACAAGACCTGTTTTAAGTCCCATAAACTCATAAACTCTTCCCATCTCCTCACTGTCTCGGCGAGCAAGATAATCGTTGACTGTTACAACGTGAACACCTTTGCCGGAAAGCGCGTTAAGATATGCGGGCATTGTTGCGACGAGAGTTTTACCCTCACCTGTTTTCATTTCGGCAATTCTTCCCTGATGGAGAATGATACCGCCTATAAGCTGAACTCTGAAGGGACGCTTGCCGAGAATTCGGTCATCAGCCTCTCTTATTGCCGCAAAAGCATCTGCCATGATATCCTCAAGTGTCTCGCCCTGAGCAAGTCTGTCCTTGAGGAGGTTGGTTGTGTTTGCAAGTTCTTCGTTTGACATCTCCTTATACTTGGGTGCCAAGGATTCTATATAATCAACGAATTTATTTATTTTTTTGATCTGTCTTTCGCTATATGTTCCGAAAAGTTTATCCGCGAGTTTCATCTGTTCGCCTCCAAATAACATATTTAGTTTATTATACAACATTTACAAGGATTTTTCAAGGGGATTGATATAATACTTGTCTTTTGTTTGTAAATTTTTCTTCATTATTATTGAAAGATTTTGAAAATAGTACTATAATATAATTGCTTTGATATAAACTGAAAGGTTTTAGATAAATGATAGATATAAACATAGTTCTTCATGAGCCTGAGATACCCCAAAATACGGGAAATATCGCGCGCACTTGCGCGGCAACAGGCGCATCGCTCCATATAATCAAGCCTATGGGGTTTACCATAGACGACAAAAAACTAAAACGCGCGGGACTTGATTACTGGGACAAGCTGAATATCACGTATTACGAAAATTTAGAGGACTTTTATTCCAAAAATACCGAGGGCGTTATTTACTATTATACGACAAAAGCACCCGTGGCTTATACAGAGGTAGCTAAATATCCCGACAAGGTGTATATAATGTTCGGCAAGGAGTCAAAGGGTCTCCCGGAGGAGCTTCTTAAAGAAAACAAGGAACACTGTGTCAGAATACCTATGCTTGACACACTTCGCTCGCTCAATCTTTCAAATTCGGTTGCTATTGCGGTCTATGAGATACTGCGCCGCGACAATTTTGACGGGCTTCGCGAGGATGGAAATCTCACAAAATACGAATGGTAAAAAACGAGGTTACTATGACAAAAAAAGCACTTGTTGCTATGAGTGGCGGCGTTGACAGTGCCGTTGCACCGCTTCTTGTAAAGCAGGCGGGTTTTGATACCGCCGGCATAACTATGAAGCTCTGGAGCGAATCTGAGCGTGTCACAGACACATATTCGGGAATATCCACTCCTGACATAGACGACGCGAGAAAAATTGCAGATACACTCGGCATTCCACATCACGTCCTCTCGCTTGGCGACACATTCAGAGAGTGTGTTATAAACAGCTTTATAGAAGCCTACAAATGCGGTGCTACGCCAAACCCTTGTGTTGAATGCAATAAAAAAATAAAGTTTGGTAAGCTCCTCGACGTAGCGCTTTCTATGGATTTTGATTATATCGCAACAGGACATTACGCACAGATAGACAAGACCGAGTCGGGCAGATATATAATCAAGCGTGCAGCAGACGCGAGCAAGGATCAATCCTACGTGCTTTGGTCTTTGTCCCAGGAAACTCTGGCTCACACCCTGCTCCCCCTTGGAAAATACAAAAAATCCGAGATACGGGAAATGGCTGCCGCACATGGCTTTTCAAACGCGCACAAATCCGACTCGCAGGACATCTGCTTTATCCCCGACGGAGATTACGTTGGCTTTATCAGAAGCACTACAGGCGAGAGCGCTCCAAAGGGCAAGTTTATTGATATAAACGGTAACGTTCTCGGTGAGCATCAGGGAGTTATAAATTACACTATCGGTCAGCGCAAGGGACTTGGAATTGCCCTTGGCAAGCCTATGTTTGTAAAGGAAAAGAACGTTGTCGAAAACACGGTAACTCTTTGCGACAATGCAGAGCTCTTTTCCACACGACTCTATGCAAGCTCCGCTAATTTTATAGCCGTTGATTCTATCAATTCTCCTATGAAGGTGCTGGCTAAGATACGCTATAAGCACGATGCCGCACCCGCGACTGTTGAGCAGACATCCGACGGCAGATTCGTTTTGGAATTCGACACACCACAGCGCGCGATAGCAAAAGGACAGTCGGTAGTTCTCTACTCCGACGACGTTGTTATCGGCGGCGGAATTATTGAATAAACGCAATAAAAAAAGCTCCCTTTTTGAAGGGAGCTTTTATATTTTATATACATTTACGTTCTATAGCATTTATAAAGCCTGAGGTATTATAAAGCTCGTATCCGTTGCACTTATCTCCAACGTCTATTGCCTTACTTGAAGTATCCTCTACATTAAATATCATACTTTGGAGCGGCGAGAATTTTATAATCTTTTTGACTCCATCATTGGGAACGTCTTTCTCGCGCGTTTCCATATTTCTTATCTTGAACATACGGCTTCTGCAAGGCGAGAAAATTATGATCTTTCGAGCGTCCTCGTCAGCGTCAAAGAAATATTTTGTCATTACGTGGCGCGTATAGAAAAATCTCTTTTTCTCATATATCGCAAAGCCATCATCCGCAAGATAAAGAGCCCTTTTTCGGCTTTTTGCAGACATAAACCTACAAGCCAGCTTCACCTCGCCGATTTTTATAAGCATATGATAACTTTCCTCGGAGCGAATTATCGAACGGTATGGATGACCGACGATCGAAAATTCAAAGCCTTGCTCTTGGCTAAGCTGCTTTAGTTTCTTTATAGCCTTACGTCTCTGACGTGCAGTACGCTGATAAAACATAAAGAAAAGAAAAGCCACTACAACTAAAACTATTATCAACAGCGCTTGCCATATCATTGATATTACAACAGCCGTAGTAATGATTGCAGGATATATACTTGTAACAGTAAGAGATGCTAAGAACCACGCTACCGCAGTAATTGCAAGCTCCTTAGCAAATTCAAGTCCTGTTTTATTCTTTTCTTTGCCAATCAATCTTTGCTCTCTCCACCAACCGAGAGTTAAAACCATTGCCAAAAGCAAGGTGGCAAAAATTGTAATGGTTGCTATGCAAATAGAGAGGATTTTCTTGATGACAAAGCTTGCGCTGACATTTGCCAAAAAGCCACTGAAGAGCTCAGTGCAAATAGGAGTAAGCGAAAAGAAGAGTGCGCCAAAAACAGAGAGCGCTACAAACTCTATCCACAGATATTTACTTGTTATCGCAAATTTAAATGTTTTCACACTGCCGTCGGTTTCTGCAAAGTCTTGTCTTAGGCGGTTATTGTTAAGACAAAATACGCTTGCGACAGACAAAAGCATAAGCACGATGAAAACAAATCCTACTTTGGAAGCCATTTTCGGATTCCAAAAGGTATCGCTTCCCCTATAAAAATAGAAAAAGTGAATTTTATTACGTGTCAGAGCGGAAAGCTCGCTAAAGAAAAGATAAAAGAAAAAAGATCTAAGTGCAAATAAAAGATAATGTATATGATGTTTTTTCATTAAAAGTCCTTTATAGCACACTACACTATGTCGAAAGCAACATAGCGTAGTGCAAAATAGTTTATATTACTTTCTGAGTGCGAGAACATTATTCTCGTATGCAACGACCTCGTCAAACCACTCTGCGCCTGCAGGAACTCCGCAAACTCTGCAGTACTCTTCCCAAACCTCACCGAAAGGAAGTGTCTTGTACTCTTCCTGCATTACCATGAGCTTAGTGTAGTTACCGCTCTCCTGAAGTGCCTTGAACTCTGCAGAAGGCTCGAGCATAGCGTAAAGGAGCGCCTTTTCCATGTTTCGAGCGCCTACTGTCCAAGCGGAGATTCTGTTGATGCTTGCATCAAAGTAGTCAAGTGCGATATATACTCTGTCAAGAGCGTCGTTTCTTACGATCTCCTTTGCGATCTCCTTGGTCTCGTCGTCAAATAGAACAACGTGGTCAGAGTCCCATCTGATAGGTCTTGTTACGTGGAGAGCTATCTCGGGGAAGAAGCAAAGAAGCGAGGAGATCTTGTCGGAAACTACCTCGGTGGGATGGTAGTGTCCGTTATCCATGAGAGGAAGGATTCCTCTTGTTGCTGCGTATGTAAGAGCAAACTCTGCAGAACCTACAGTGTATGCCTCAACACCGATACCGAATACCTTGGACTCAACGCAAGGCTTTACGAGATCCTTGTTGTAGCCCTCGAGTATCTCGTCGATAGACTGAGCATATCTTGCGCGAGGTGCCATTCTGTCAGCGGGAACGTCCTTAAGACCGTCACCTGTCCAAATGTTCATAACGCAAGGAACACCTGTTTCCTTTGCGAAGTACTCGGAAATTCTAACGCAAGCGCGTCCGTGCTCAACCCAGAACTTTCTGATGTCCTCATCGGGAGAAGAAAGTGTGAGACCGTTTGCCTTCTCATGAGAGAAGAATGTGGGGTTGAAGTCGATACCCATATTGTATTTCTTTGCAAGCTCTACCCACTTTGCGAAGTGCTTGGGCTCAAGCTTGTCTCTGTCTGCAAACTCGCCGTCCTCAAAGATAGCGTAGCAAGCGTGAACGTTGAGCTTCATCTTTCCGGGAACAAGGCTGAACACCTTTTCCATATCAGCCATAAGCTCTTCGGGATTCCTTGCCTTTCCGGGATAGTTTCCTGTTGTCTGGATGCCACCGGTGAGAGGTCCTACAGAGTCAAAACCCTGAACGTCGTCACCCTGCCAGCAATGAAGAGAAACAGGAACATTCTTAAGCTTTGCAATAGCTGCATCTGTGTCGATACCGAGCTTTGCATACTTTTCTTTTGCGTAAAGATACTGAGAGTTCATAATAATTCCTCCAAAAATATATTTATATTAATTATTTTTCAATAATTTTGTCAAAGTAAGCTATGTCCGTTTATGACAAGTCTAAATGAAAGTCCGAGTGCCTCTGCCGCCTTTCTGCAAAGGAGCATACGCTCAAGGAATATCTCAAAATACTCCATAACCGAACTGTAATTTGTATCTATCGTGATATCAAGCGTTATATTCTTTTTCTCGTCGTCGATAGAAAGCTCCGAGCTTGTAACCGAGTAGTTGACTCTGTCGTGAATATCAAATCTCGTTTGGTCGTTATTTCTGACTCGACTTCTTCGCACGTCAGATTTATCCGCCAGGATAAGCGCGGCACACACAGCGTCCACGGGAACTCCCGTTCCCTCGTCGTGATTGCCTATAGCCGTGACCACCGTTGCCAGCTCCTCTGGATCCATCCCCATTTTGTCGAGAATTCTGAAAGCGATTATAGCGCCGCTTTGAGAATGGTCGATACGGTTGACAAGGTTTCCGATATCGTGCATGTATGCCGCAATGCACGCGAGCTCTATCTCTCGCTCGTCATACTCAAGCGATTTGAGAATATATTCCACGGTATGCGCGATCTTTGTGACGTGAGCAAAGCTGTGCTCAGTATATCCGAGAGCAGACAGAGATCTGTCGGCTTGTCTTATATAAGTTTTTATTGCCTCGTCATTTTTCACCTGTTCATAGGTAACCACAAGACTCACTCCGTTTCCTTTGGTTTTTCGTTAAATATGTACCCAAGCTTTGTGGGATCTATTCGCAAGAACATTGCAACGACGTATATCGTGACCGCAACCGAAAAGATTGCCGTTATAACGATCGTAGGGGTATCCCAGATTTCTCCGCCGCCGAGCTTTGGAACTACTCCGCCGCAGAAATTATAGACCGCGTGAATGAGCACACAGTGCCAGATGCATTTTGTTCTCAAAAGCACCACCGAGCACATTCCTCCGATGAGGAAGGAGTAACCAAGCTGGAGTATGACAGCTCCCGGCGCTGCTCCCGCAAAAATATTGACAAGATGTATCGCCGCAAAGACTGCCGAGGAAATAACTATCGCCCAAAACATATCAAGCGTTGACTTTCTGTGTCTGTCAAGCGAGAACGCGAATATACATCCTCTGAAAGCAAGCTCCTCAAAAAGCCCTACGCAAAGGCACTGAAACGCATAAAGCGCTATAGCGTCAAAGCCTGCGGATATCCCTGCTCTCCCGGAAATGACGGGAATGATGGGAAAGTTATTTATCGCGATAATCCAACAAGGAAGAATGGCAAGTATTGCCATTCCAAGTCCTTCACGCCTTATCTTAAACATATTGCCAAGACCCGAATAAAGCATTATGACAAAGGCGATCACCGCACCGATAAGTCTCGTTGAGGTAAGATATGCATCCTCGTCATCAAAGAAAATAGCATCGCGCCAGATCTCACAACAAAGAAGAGCGACAATAAGCGAAAGAACGAGTACAACGTATATCGTATTTTTTAGCTTTTTATTCTTCATTTTATTCGCTATCTGTCTTATCAGCGATTGTGTTCTCCGCTTTTGCGTCTATTCTCTTCTGAAGATGTTTCTGAAGGAAGATAAGAGCAATAGCAGCGAGTATCATAAGCACTGCGATAAACTGGGAGGGGGTAAGAGCTTCTACAAGAGTTGTTCCTCTGTAGTCATCTCTCATATATTCTATAACGAATCTCCAAGCACCGTATATCGCCATATAAAGCTGGAGACAGTATGTCTGTCGATTCTTTATTCTGACTACGAGATAAAGCATTATCGCAAGAAGGAAGAGCGCCTCGAAGAGCTGTGTGGGAACTACCTTTCCAACTCCAACCATCTCTATTCCGTACCAAGCGTCGGTAGGCTTGCCGTGACAGCAGCCTGCAAAGAGACAGCCTATTCTGCCTATCGCGTGTGCCAAAGATATCGCGCATGCCGCAACGTCTGCAACCTTAAAAAATGAAATTATGTGATCCTTGTTCTTTGCGAACACCTTTGCACCGATTCCAAAATAAAGTACCAAAAAGACTGCCGCTCCTCCGATGAGCCCTCCGTAAAAGGTTGCTCCCGTATCAGAGTTTATCACAAAACCACCATTATCCTTTATGTTGTAAAGGGCCTGGAAAATAACCGCAGAGAAATATCCTAGGAATATAGCCGCAACCGCTATGTAAAGGCAAAGATTTTGAAGCCTTGCGCTTATCTTTAAAATGTCTGCCATTACTCTGAAAACGATAAAAGCCGCGAATATTGCAAGGCACAGACAAACCGTATAAAGATCTATACTAGGTAATATATCATATGGATACATAGGGTACTCCTTTCCAATTATACTTATACACGATAATTATACCGCAGAATGACCTATTTGTCAATTCTGCGGCATAAATTTTAATAAAATATTCTGTTACTTTTTCGTTTTTGAAACCTTTGCGCCATAGGGTGCAAAGGAAAGGACCGAAAATTTGAAGATCTGACGTCCTACAGGGATTCCAACAATAGTCGCACAGCAGATCAAGGCGCCTGCAACATGTACTAAGAACAACTCCCAACCGAACAGAATCACCCATATAGTGTTTGCTATAGGAGCCCTCCAGTAACGCAGCTTGACCTTCTTGCCAAAAGGCGCAAAGGAAAGCTTTGCAAACTTAAAGCACTGAATCCCAAGTCGAAATCCAACGATACTCACGCAGAGTATGATTCCGAAACAGATCCACAAAATCGCGGATATAAATCCTCCGAAGATGCACCAAACAAGGTTACCAAGAAATCGCATAGCTTGATTCCCTATCCCTTAAATCAGGACATAGAAGAATAGTTAGGAGCTTCCTTTGTAATGTTGATGTCGTGAGGATGAGACTCTCTGAGTCCTGCGCCTGTGATACGAACAAACTTAGCTGTTGTTCTGAGTGTTTCAACGTCGGGTGCTCCACAGTAACCCATACCTGCGCGGAGACCGCCCATAAGCTGATAAATAGTATCGGAAAGTGCGCCCTTGAAAGGAACTCTTCCTTCAACGCCTTCGGGAACGAGCTTCTTGTTGCCTTCCTGGAAGTATCTGTCCTTAGAACCGCTCTCCATCGCAGCAATAGATCCCATACCTCTGTAGACCTTGAATCTTCTTCCCTGGTAAAGCTCTTCGCTTCCGGGGCTTTCCTCACATCCTGCGAACATAGAACCGATCATAACGGTAGATGCACCTGCTGCGAGTGCCTTTACGATATCACCGCTGAACTTGAGACCGCCGTCAGCGATTACGGGAATGTTGTACTTGTCAGCAACCTCAGCAGCATCACAGATAGCTGTTACCTGAGGAACACCGATACCTGCAACTATTCTTGTTGTACAGATAGAACCGGGGCCGATACCGACCTTGATAGCATCAGCACCTGCCTTGATAAGATCAAGAGCGGCTTCTGCTGTTGCGATATTACCTGCGACAAGCTGGCACTCGGGGAATGCTTCCTTTACCTTGAAAATGCTATTGATGATGTTCATGGAGTGTCCGTGAGCGGAGTCGAGAACGAGGTAGTCTGCACCTGCATCAAGGAGTACCTTTGCTCTGTCGAGAACGTCCTTTGTAGCACCGATTGCCGCGCCGCAGATAAGTCTGCCGCGCTCGTCCTTTGCGGAGTTGGGATACTTTGTAGCCTTCTCGATATCCTTTATGGTGATAAGTCCCTTGAGAACGTTGTTCTTGTCAACGATCGGGAGCTTTTCGATCTTGTGCTTTCTGAGGATCTCCTGTGCGTCTGCAAGGGTTGTTCCCTCGGGGGCGGTTACGAGATGATCCTTTGTCATAACCTCAGCGATGCGAACGTTGAAGTCTGTGAGGAATCTCATGTCTCTGTTTGTAATGATACCGATAACGCGCTTGTTGTCGTCACATACCGGGACACCGGAGATTCTGAATTTATGCATAAGAGCTTCAGCTTCATATACGTAGTTATCGGGACCGAGGAATATCGGGTTTGTGATTACTCCGTTTTCGCTGCGCTTTACTCTGTCAACGTGATCAGCCTGTCTCTCGATAGGCATATTCTTATGTATGGTACCTGCTCCACCCTCTCTTGCGAGCGCTATAGCAAGGCTTGCCTCTGTTACTGTGTCCATTGCGGCACTCATAACGGGAATGTTGAGCGAAATCTTATTTGTGAGACGTGTTTTGAGGCAGATGTCTGCGGGAAGAACGTCACTCTTTGCAGGAATCAGCAATACGTCATCAAAAGTAAGACCCTCTTTAACGAACTTAGAATTACAATCCATAAGACCCTCCTTTTACTGCTTGTACAGTAATAAAATTATTAAAGTTAATTATATCAAAAAAAAATCCGTTTGTCAATCATATTTTCTTTATAAATCTACTTTTTTCAGTAAAAAACAAAATAAAAGCGACTTTCCGAAATCTTTTTGGTGCTTTCTTCATAAAACTCGTCATATACTCGTTTGATAGGAGGTGGATATATGTCTCAAAACACAAAAAAATCAGCCCATATTATACCATATATTTTCTTTGCCGTACTCTTTTCCTCTTTGGTGATGCTTTTGATTTTTCTCTCCTCTTACCTCTTGAACAGGCTAAAGGCTCCTGCACCTGCTCTCACGCTTAAAAGCGAGGAAAAATACCCGATAATAGTGATAGATGCAGGGCATGGCGGAGAGGACGGAGGTACTACGGGAGTGAACGGTATAAGGGAAAAGGATCTGAATCTCGAAATCGCATTTGAGCTTGCAGATATGCTCTCTGCCGGCGGCTATGACGTGGTGCTGACAAGGGATACCGACAGGCTATTATATGACCCGACCTCGGATTACAAAGGAAGAAAGAAATTCCTTGATCTTTCCGAGCGCCTCCGAATAGGAGATAGCTTTGATAGGGCAATTTTTATAAGCATTCACATGAACTCCTTTTCGGATCCGAAGTACAGCGGACTGCAAGTTTATTACTCTAAAAATCATCCCGAGTCCGAACCGCTCGCAAAAAGCATACAGGAGTCGGTCAGGGAAAATCTCCAAAGTGAAAATGACAGGAGCATAAAAGCAGCAAACAGCAGGATATTTATCCTCGACAGAATAAAAAAGCCCGCAGTCCTCATAGAGTGCGCCTTTCTTTCAAACCCCGAGGAGTGCGCCCTTATATCCGAGGAGAGCTACAGAAAAAAGCTTACTCTCTCAATATTTTGTGGAATATCCGACTTTATTCATGAAAATAGCTATTGATTTAGCGGGGAAATTATTGTATAATTAGCTTGTAGAAATTTTAGAAGAGGTATAAAATCGATGAAAGGAACGAAAGTCGTTTACATATGCTCTGAGTGTGAATATGAGTCTCCGAAATGGATGGGAAAATGCCCGTCTTGCGGAGCGTGGAACTCTTTTGTAGAGGACGTTGTCACGAAAGAGGCAACCGCCCCCACGGTACAAAAAAGAACTTCTATGGTATCGGACAGAGAAAACACGCTCTCCCCTTTTTCAGAGCTTGACGTCCCCGAATATACGAGAATACAGACAGGACTTTCCGAGCTTGACAGAGTACTCGGTGGCGGACTTGTTCACGGCTCTGTAGTGCTCCTTTCGGGTGAGCCCGGTATCGGAAAATCCACCCTGCTCCTCCAGATATGCGACATGCTCGGTGAGAACAAAAAGGTTCTCTACGTATCGGGTGAGGAATCGAGGGGTCAGATCAAGATAAGAGCCGAAAGACTCAAAATTCTCGGCAAAAACCTTTACGTACTCACTGAAACAAATATAGAGGAAATACTCGCAAAAGCTGATAAGATAAAGCCTGACGTTATAATTGCCGACTCGGTGCAGACCATGTATTCCGACAAAGTCGCCTCCGCTCCGGGCAGCATCACACAGGTAAAAGAAAGTGCCATGGCGTTTATCGGCACAGCAAAAAACCGTGGAATATCGGTTATCCTTGTAGGTCACGTAAACAAGGAGGGCGGCATTGCAGGACCTAAGGTGCTTGAACACATGGTTGACGCGGTGCTTTGCTTTGAGGGTGACCGCAGACAGCCTTATCGCATAATAAGAGCGAACAAGAACAGGTACGGCTCTACCAACGAGATCGGTGTCTTTGAGATGACGGATATCGGACTTCGCGAGGTGGCAAATCCCTCCGAAATGCTCCTCTCAGACAGACCCGAGGACTCCTCCGGTAACTGTGCGGTATGTACTATCGAGGGCTCTCGCCCGATACTTGCGGAGATACAGGCGCGTGTAACCCCTACAGCGTTCCCCGCCCCTCGCCGCACCTCTAACGGAATCGATTATAACAGAAGCTGTCTCATCCTTGCGGTGCTTGAGAAAAAGCTGGGGCTTAAGTTCTCATCTAATGACGTTTATATAAACGTTATCGGCGGCATGGATCTCGACGAGCCCGCTACAGATCTTGCGCTTGCACTTGCACTTATCTCATCGCTTGCCGACAAGCCTATACCAAGCTCCCTTGTAGCTATGGGAGAGATCGGTCTTTCGGGCGAGTGCCGCGCGATAACAAACGTTGAACAGCGAGTAAAGGAAGCCGCAAGACTTGGCTTTACAGAGGCACTTATCCCCGCAAGATGTGCAGAAAAGTTAGTAGCACCAAAATCTATAAAGATAACTCCCGTTAAAAATGTGTTTGACCTTTTGAGAGCAATTAAATAATGACTGTCCCCTTGCCAAAAATCACTTGCGGCAAGGGGATTTATTTTTTATTTATCGTCTCTATTCTATTGACTTTTTCGGGAAAATGAGTTATAATAACTCTATCTTTGTTTTTGGTTGATTTGGAGGTCTTTTAATGATTAAATTAACAGAGCACGGCGTCTTTTTAAAGGACGGAAAGATATTTGACTCGGCTGATATTTCTGTAGCCGAAGCCAAGAAAAATACTATTGCTTATTCAATTTTGAATTCTCACAATACATCGGGCAGTGACGAGCAGCTCAAGATCAAGTTTGACGCTCTCGTTTCCCACGACATTACATACGTAGGTATAATTCAGACAGCAAGAGCCAGCGGTCTTAAAAAGTTCCCTATTCCCTATGCAATGACAAACTGCCACAACTCTCTTTGCGCAGTCGGTGGAACTATCAATGAGGTCGACCACGTTTACGGTCTCTCTGCCGCTAAAAAATACGGTGGAATATACGTTCCCGCAAACCAGAGCGTTATTCACTCTTACGCTCGCGAGGAGCTTGCAGGCTGTGGCAAGATGATACTCGGTTCGGACTCGCACACTCGTTACGGAGCACTCGGAACAATGGCTATCGGTGAGGGCGGACCTGAGCTCGTTAAGCAGCTTCTCTCTAACACATACGATGTAAAAGCTCCCGAGGTAGTCCTTGTATATCTCAAGGGCGAGCCCCGTCGCGGTATCGGTCCTCATGACGTGGCTATCGCTCTCGTCGGCGCGACCTTTGCAAACGGATTTGTAAAGAACAAGGTGCTTGAGTTTACAGGCCCCGGACTTAAAAATCTTCCCATAGATTTCAGAAACGGTATCGACGTTATGACTACCGAGACCACCTGTCTTTCCTCTATCTGGGAGACAGACGAGGTGACTGAGCAGCACTATGCGGCTCACGGACGTCCCGAGGAGTACAAAAAGCTCGCACCCACAGGCACAGCTTACTACGATGCAATGATAGAGATAGACCTCTCTAAGATGGAATCTATGATAGCGCTTCCTTTCCACCCCTCGAATGCTTACACCATTCACGAGTTCCTCGAAAATGCAGAGGAGATACTCGCAAAGGTAGAGGCTGAGGCAAAGGAGAAGTTTGGCAAGGCAAATTACGATCTCCGTTCCAAGATAAAGGACGGAAAGGTCATTGCCGATCAGGGTATAATCGCAGGATGCGCGGGCGGTATGTTTGACAGCATCGACGAGGCGGCATCAATACTGCGAGACGAGAGCACAGGAAACGGATATTTCTCGCTCTCGGTTTACCCGACAAGCGTTCCCGTATCTCTTGAGCTTACAAGAATAGGCGTTACCGCTGATCTTTTGGCGGCAGGCGCTGTTATTAAGCCTTCCTTCTGCGGTCCTTGCTTTGGCGCAGGTGATGTACCCGCGAACAACGGGCTCTCTCTCCGCCACACCACGAGAAACTTCCCGAACCGCGAAGGCTCCAAGCCCGGTGACGGACAGATCGCAGGTGTTGCGCTTATGGATGCTCGCAGCATTGCCGCGACAGCAAGAAACGGCGGTGTGATAACTGCGGCTACCGACATAGACTACACTCACGAGCCTCACGAATATCACTTCGACAACTCTGTTTACGCAAAGAGAGTTTACTACGGATTTGGCAAGGCAGATCCCGACGCGGAGCTTATCCTTGGTCCTAACATAACCGACTGGCCTAAGCAGTACGAGCTCTCTGATAATCTTCTTGTAAAACTTGCGGCTGTTATCCACGACCCCGTAACGACTACCGACGAGCTTATCCCCTCGGGTGAGACCTCTTCTTACCGCTCTAACCCCCTTCGTCTTTCCGAGTTTGCACTCTCTCGCAGAGTTCCCGAATACGTATCTCGTTCCAAGGCGGTAGCGGCTACAGAGGCAGCACGAAGAACCGGTGAAAACCCTGACGAGCTTATCTCTGTACTTTCCAAGGTAGGCAATGCAAACGAGCTTATAGCTAACACACAGTTCGGCTCTTGCGTATTCGCAAACAAGCCCGGTGACGGCTCTGCGCGTGAACAGGCCGCTTCCTGTCAAAAGGTGCTTGGCGGCTTTGCAAACATCTGTTATGAGTTCGCTACAAAGAGATACCGCTCCAACTGTATCAACTGGGGTATTCTTCCCTTTACGCTTGATCCCGAAGTTAAATTTGAGTACGAGGTAGGCGACTACGTATTCGTACCGGGAATCAGAGAGGCGATAATCGCAGGTGCTGAGGAGTTTGACGCTACTGTTATCCGCGCAAACGGAACTACCGAAGCGCTAAAGCTCTACGTTAAGGGACTTACAGCTGACGAAAAGGAGATAATCCTTGAGGGCTGTCTTATGAACTACTACGCAGCACACAGTGAAAACGCGTAACTATATTTAATATCTGAAATTCAAACTGTTCGGAGGTAATGAACTATGAATAAGATAAAAATGACTACTCCCCTCGTTGAGATGGACGGAGATGAAATGACAAGAATCCTCTGGAAGATGATAAAGGACGAGCTTTTGCTCCCCTTTGTAGATCTTAACACAGAGTACTATGACCTCGGTCTCGTTGAGCGTGAAAAGACAAAGGATAAGGTAACCTTTGACAGCGCATACGCTACACAGAAATACGGTGTTGCGGTAAAGTGCGCTACTATCACTCCCAACAAGCAGAGAGTTGAGGAATACAATCTCACAGAGATGTGGAAGAGCCCCAACGGAACTATAAGAGCAATACTTGCCGGCACTGTTTTCCGCGCCCCGATACTTATCGATTCTTTAAAGCCTGCGGTTCGTAACTGGAAAAAGCCTATTACCATCGCGCGTCATGCTTACGGCGACGTTTACAAGGCAACCGAATACAGAGTTCCCACCGAGGGCAAGGCTGAGCTTCTCTTCACCGCAAAGAACGGCACAGAATTCAGAGAGACAGTATATGACTTTGAGTGCGGCGGCGTTCTCCAGGCACAGTACAACAAGGATTCCTCTATCGAGTCCTTCGCGCACTCCTGCTTCAAATACGCTATCGACACAAAGCAGGATCTTTGGTTTGCTACCAAGGATACCATCTCCAAGAAGTATGACCAGACCTTCAAGCTGACCTTCCAGGAGATCTTTGACAGAGACTACAAGGCAAAGTTTGACGAGCTTGGAATTGAGTATTTCTACACTCTTATCGATGATGCAGTCGCTCGCGTTATCAGAAGCGAGGGCGGATACATCTGGGCTTGCAAGAACTATGACGGCGACGTTATGTCGGATATGGTCTCCACCGCGTTCGGCTCTCTCGCTATGATGACCTCTGTTCTCGTATCTCCCGACGGAAAGTATGAGTATGAGGCAGCGCATGGCACAGTTACCCGTCACTACTACCGTTACCTCAAGGGCGAGGAGACCTCCACAAACCCCATAGCTACTATCTACGCTTGGTCGGGCGCTCTCCGCAAGAGAGGCGAGCTGGATGGACTTTCCGATCTCGTTGATTTTGCAAACAAGCTTGAGGAAGCATGCATCGACACTCTCAATGACGGCATTATGACAAAGGACCTCACAGGACTTGTAAGCGAAGGATTTACCGCAAAGGCTGTAAACTCTATCGACTTTATCAAGGCTATCCGTGAAAGACTTGAGGCAAAGCTCGCATAAATAAAACAAAATACGGCGGCTACTCTTTTGAGTAGTCGCCTACATTTTTATATTTATAAAATAAAGGGCATCGATCAAATGATCGATGCCCTGCTCTCATTTCTGAGATTATTAGTCGTAAAGACCGCGCTTTACGTAAGATGTGTGGAGTATCTCGTGAGCCTTGTGGCTGTTGGGTTCTCCAAAGTACTCGTCGTAAAGCTTCTTAACAGCGGAGTTCTCATGAGACTTTCTGAGGTCAGATGCCTTATCGTCGTTATAAAGAACTGCTGCTCTTACTGCGCGAAGGTCCATGGACATTCTGACGTCAGCAGGCTGAATGGGCTGACCGCCGCCGTTTACACAACCGCCGGGACAAGCCATGATCTCGATGAACTGAACGTCGAGCTCGCCTGCCTTAACAGCCTCAAGAACCTTCTTTGCATTTCCTGTTCCGGAAGCAACAGCAACGTTGAGAGTGATATCACCGAGCTTGTAGGATGCGAGCTTAACGCCCTCAACACCGCGAACATCGTTGAAATCAAGGCTCTCGAGAGGCTTCCCCTCGATAACCTCTGCTGCTGTACGGAGAGCTGCCTCCATAACACCACCGGTTGCGCCAAAGATTGCACCCGCGCCGGAGCCGATCTCGAAAGGAGTATCAAATGCCTCATCAGGAAGCTTCTTGAAGTTGATACCTGCTGTGCTGATCATTCTGCCAAGCTCACGGGTTGTTACCGCAACGTCAACGTCGGGAACACCTGCAGCTGCCTGGTTAGGACGGCCTACCTCGTACTTCTTAGCGGTACAAGGAATTGCAGATACGAAGAATATATCCTTAGGATCCCAGCCCATCTTTTCAGCGAAGTATGTCTTAACAACTGCGCCGAACATCTGCTGAGGAGACTTACATGTAGAAAGATTGTCTACGAACTCAGGATAGTAGTGCTCGCAGTACTTGATCCATCCGGGTGAGCAGGATGTGATCATGGGAAGCTTGCCGCCGTTCTTTACTCTGCCGAGGAACTCGGTAGCCTCTTCCATAATTGTAAGGTCAGCTGTGAGGTTCATATCGTATACGCCGTCAAAGCCGAGTCTCTTAAGAGCTGCAACCATCTTGCCCTCGCAGTCTGTTCCGGGCTCGTAGCCGAAGCACTCACCGATCTGTGCGCGAACAGAGGGGGCTGTGCAGATAAATACGTGCTTTGAAGGATCAGCGATTGCTTCTCTGATCTTATCTGTATCGTCGCGCTCGTAAAGAGCTCCAACGGGACAAGCTACGATACACTGACCGCAGTTGATACAGGATGTCTCACCAAGCTTCATCTCGAAAGCAGATCCGATGTGAGTATCAAATCCTCTGTCATTTGCGCCGATAACACCGATCTGCTGTACGTTCTTACAAGCAGCTACGCAACGACGGCAAAGAATACACTTGTTGTTATCTCTGATGATGGGAGTTGCATCGTCGATCTCGTACTGGATTCTCTCACCCTTGAAGCGGTTTTCGTCAACACCGTACTCAAGGCAGAGCTTCTGGAGCTCACAAGTGGTGCTGCGAACACAGGAGAGACACTTTCTGTCATGTGTGGAGAGAACGAGCTCAAGGTTTGTCTTTCTGGACTGCATTATCTTGGGTGTGTTTGTCAAAACAGACATTCCCTCTGTTACGGGGTATACACACGCGGTAACGAGTCTGTAGGGTCTGCCACCCTCGGAGACCTCTACAAGACAGAGACGGCACGCGCCGATCTCATTTATGTCTTTAAGATAGCAAAGTGTGGGGATATCTATGTTAGCCGCCTTTGCAGCCTCAAGAACTGTGGAACCCTTTGCCACGGCATATTCTACGCCGTTAATTTTGATATTAACTGTTTCCATATCCACTGTTCTCCTTTCTTATTCCTTAATGATTGCGTGAGGCTTACACTTGCTCATACAAGCACCGCACTTAACACACTTTGCAGTGTCGATTGCAAAGGATGCGAGCTTGTGACCGGGAGCTATGTAATCTGTTCTCTGGATTGCTTCTACAGGACACTGCTTTGCACACATACCGCAACCGATACACTTGTCAGCAATGATCTTGTACTGGAGCAGGCTCTTACATACGCCCGCAGGACACTTCTTATCAACGATATGAGCAACATACTCGTCTCTGAAGTAACGAAGTGTGGAAAGTACGGGGTTAGGAGCGGTCTGTCCAAGTCCGCAGAGAGATGCGCTCTTGATGTAGTTGGAAAGCTCCTCAAGCTTATCAAGGTCTTCCATCTCACCGTTTCCTGCAATTATCTTGTCGAGTATCTCAAGAAGTCTTCTTGTACCAACGCGGCAAGGAGTACACTTTCCGCAGGACTCATCAACTGTAAAGTCAAGGAAGAAACGAGCAAGGTCAACCATACAGGTATCCTCGTCCATTACTATAAGTCCACCGGATCCCATCATAGAGCCGATAGCGATAAGGTTATCGTAATCGATGGGTGTGTCGATAAGAGATGCGGGGATACATCCACCGGAAGGTCCACCTGTCTGAGCAGCCTTGAACTTCTTGCCGTTGGGAATACCGCCACCGATCTCCTCAATAACCTCGCCAAGCGTTGTTCCCATAGGAACCTCAACGAGACCTGTGTTTGGGTTCTTTCCACCGAGAGCAATTACCTTTGTTCCCTTGGATTTCTCTGTTCGCATAGATGTGAACCACTCGGTTCCCTTGAGAATGATCTGAGGAATGTTTGCGTAAGTCTCAACATTGTTGAGGACTGTAGGCTGTCCGAAAAGTCCCTTTACCGCAGGGAAAGGAGGACGAGGACGAGGCTCACCTCTGTTACCCTCGATAGAGGTCATAAGAGCTGTTTCCTCTCCGCAGACGAATGCGCCTGCACCGTATCTGATGTGCATATCAAAGTTAAATCCGGTTCCGAAAATATCCTTGCCGAGAAGTCCGTACTCACGAGCCTGCTTGATAGCAACCTCAAGACGGTGGATAGCTATAGGATACTCTGCACGAACGTAAACGTAACCCTCGTCAGCACCGATAGCGTAACCGGCAATTGCCATAGCCTCGATAACTGCATGGGGATCACCCTCAAGGATAGAACGGTCCATGAATGCTCCGGGGTCACCCTCGTCAGCGTTACAAGCAACGAACTTCTTTACGTTGCCTCTGTTGCCGGATGCGAACTTCCACTTGAGAGGTGTGGGGAATCCACTGCCTCCGCGTCCGCGAAGTCCGGAATCAACGATAGTCTGGATAACCTCATCGGG